>JADJGZ010000012.1 GCA_016707785.1 Bacteroidales bacterium
ATATTTAATGGTGATGAAGTGTATGTTGTTACCTTTTAATCGACATTTTTCAATAATCTGGAGAGTTGGATATTTACCAATGCCATTTTAGGGGTCGGTAAAAACCTATAGTCACGCGTCAGGAGACGCGCGCCAGCGGGGTCACGCGTCAGGAGACGCGCGCCAGCGAGGGTCTTTCTTCTTCATCCTGATCCATTTCATCATATTATAATCAGAAGCGGCCAATAATGTGTTGATCGAATCGCCAGCAGTAAAATAAGTTTACACTTGTTGATTACTTTTACTTTTTATCCTAAAACGTCAAATATTTTTAAAAACATCAAATTGTGTAATAAATAGAATTAACATATACTTAAAATATTGTTTATAAAGCATATAAGTTAAATTTTAGCTATTGACAATTGTGTATATATTTATTAAAATGATACTTAAGTGTAAATAATTATTTTACACATTTGTCGAAAACGTCTTTTTTTGATGTATATTTACATTGTATTTCACAAGTGAGTTATTGTCTACGTAAAAAATCTTACCTATGATTACTCGTCTACTCCTCCCGGCAATCATAATTTTTAGCCTTAACTCAACTTTCAACCATGTTTTCGGTCAAACAATTGCTGTAGGTCATATCTCGGCTGAAGTAGTAGAAGCTGTTAGTGCTTCTTCTTCTATTTCTACCGATTTTAACCTTGTCAATCTAAACTCTGCCAGGTCAGAAAATGTGGCACTGGGAACCATCGAACTCAATTCAGGTGTTGATGTAGCCTGCAACCTTACTTTGAAGTCTGCTTCATTATCGGATCAATCTGGTAATGGGTTTACAGTAGAACCTGTTGCTACCTATACCGGTGCCCGCGAATCACAAAGAATTGATGGCAGTCAAACCATCGAACTTGCCGGAAAAGCATTATTGGCCTCCAACCAGGCTTCCGGTCTCTACCAGGGTTCATATACACTGGTATTTGCTTACAACTAGCCTCCTTCTTACCGACGTTGTTCAGCTTTTCTATATGCACCGGCACCCTTATGAGTGCCGGTGTTTTTTATTAATGCAAAATGTAGAATGCAAAATGCAAAGTTCAAAATGCGCTGGCAGTCTTAATGGAACGCGGATCCGCCGGCTGGCGGACGGATTACTACGCGGATTAAAACGGATAAATTTACAATTAGCACTATTTATTCGTGAAAATTCGTGGTTCAATTCGTGGCATTCGTGTTCCATTATCTACCATTTAACTACCATTTTCCCTACCGCAGGCATGTAGATTATTTTACACGGCGATAAAAAATCTTACACCCACCCTTACTTTTTTTTATTCGACCGATAGTTCCCATAATTTTCTTCAAAATATTTCTACTCTTTTAAGACATTGTAAATTAAGCCATTAAATATTTTTCATTTTAATTTTTTCATTTTGCATTTTGCATTTTTCATTCATTTTTGCTCTTTGGCACGACTTTGGAAATAGATATGGCACAACAACGAACTCACAAAAACTAACCTCACTCAAAAAACTCTACTCCAATGAAAAACTTACTCGCCCTCGCTATCATCGTTCTCGGATTCACTGCCACTTCTTTCGCACAGGTAACAGCAACTGCTTCAACCACAGCAACCATCATCACCCCGATCGCCATTGAAAAAGATGTAGATATGAATTTCGGTAACATCGCCGTTAGTCCAACATTAGGCGGTACCGTTGTTCTCCCAACTTCAGGAGCACGCACAAAGACCGGTGGAGTTACCCTCCCCGTAGTAACAGGAACCGTTTCAGCCGCTTCATTCACAGTAACCGGAGAAGGCAACAGCACATACTCTATCACTTTACCTTCTTCAGCCATCACATTGACCAGTCCATCAGGTACAATGACCGTTGAAAACTTTGTAAGCACCCCTTCCAACACAGGCGCCCTGAACAATGGCAGCCAGGAAGTAAAAGTAGGAGCTACCCTGAATGTAGGTGCTGCCCAGGCTGCAGGAACTTACACCAACGAATCCAGCTTATTCGTAACGGTTAACTACAACTAAGATATAACAACCAAAAACCCCCGTAGATACAAGGTTCTCCTTGTATCTACGCTTTAAAAAAGTAATCACTGGATTTTCACTATTCACTTCAGCAGCATTGTCAATTCATCGGCAAACAGCAATTGTAAAATCAATTCCCTGATCAATAACTAAAGATTTACATACAAATAATTACTCCATACATTCAATGAAATTCATTCTCCAATATATCACCATAACACTCCTGCTTATCATAGTTGGAATCCGGGCCCAGGCCCAGACGGGAGTAGCAGCCAGCATGTTCGCTGAGGTGATTGCAGCCCTGACAGCTACGGAGAATTCGCAACTAAGCTTCGGGAAGTTCTCCCCGGAAACCAATGGAGGTGAAATTCATCTTTCACCCCAGGGCATGAGATCTGTCAATGGCAGCGTCGTGCTAAGCGGAGGGGGACATAGCAATGGAAGCTTTATCATCACAGGAGAGGACCAGGCTACTTTCAGCATCAGCTTACCTTCCGGACAATCATTACTCACCAATAGTACCGGTACAAAAACCATGATCGTTAAAGATTGGCAATCCAACCCAGCCCCCGGCATAGGAGCGGGAGTACTAATAGGGGGTACACTTGAAGTAAAAGTAGGTGCAACCCTTGTTGTTGGATCCATGAATGATAACCCGGTCGGAAATTACACTGGTACTTACTTTATCACTTTTGCCTATAACTAATACAAGATACTTTTTTCAGAAGTTGCCTTTTGCTTGTTTGGCGACAGATGTGCACCGGAGTTAGTCATGTTCTCCGGTGTTTCTTTTTTTAATGCAAAATGAAAATTGCAAATTGTAAAATGCAAAATGTGTTAGAGACTCCACCTTGGGGCGCTGGCTGTCCAAAAAGGAACGCGGATCAAACGGATGGGCGGTGGATTGAAACGAAAATTAATTACCTATTCGTTAACTCGTGTCCATATTTTCCCACCGCAGGCATGTAGATTATTTTACATGATGATAAAAAATCTTACATCCTCCCTCCATGATTTTTATACATACTATGATAAAGGCATTTTTCTCAAAAATATTTACAAATTTTTAATTCATTGTATATTAAGTTGTTACATACTTTTCATTTTGATTTTTTCATTTTTCATTTTACATTTTTCATTTATTTTTCCCTTTGGCACGACTTTGGAAATAGATATGGCACAACAACGAACTCACAAAAACTAACCTCACTCAAAAAACTCTACTCCAATGAAAAACTTACTCGCCCTCGCTATCATCGTTCTCGGATTCACTGCCACTTCTTTCGCTCAGGTTACCGCAACCGCTTCAACCACAGCAACCATCATCACCCCGATCGCCATTGAAAAAGATGTAGATATGAATTTCGGTAACATCGCCGTTAGTCCAACATTAGGCGGTACCGTTGTTCTCCCAACTTCAGGAGCACGCACCAAGACCGGTGGAGTTACCCTCCCCGTAGTAACAGGAACTGTTTCAGCCGCTTCATTCACAGTAACCGGAGAAGGCAACAGCACATACTCTATCACTTTACCTTCTTCAGCCATCACATTGACCAGTCCATCAGGTACAATGACCGTTGAAAACTTTGTAAGCACCCCTTCCAACACAGGCGCCCTGAACAATGGCAGCCAGGAAGTAAAAGTAGGAGCTACCCTGAATGTAGGTGCTGCCCAGGCTGCAGGAACTTATACAAATGAATCCAGCTTGTTTGTAACAGTTAACTACAACTAAGCATTAAGATAAACAGAGAGATGGAGGAAACGCTGCCGCTGGCAGCGTTTTTTTTGTTTCCAGGTGTGATGAATTCCCCTTGTTCCAGAGTGATTTAATTCATCTGGTTTTTCTTTATTACAAATGACCTTCAAAGCAATTAATATTAGGCCTCAATAGATGTTGGAGCCTCTATTGTTTTTGATAAGAAATGGTTATGAAAAAAGAAAGCACATTGCACACTAGATCTTTAAGCAAGTTGATGACTCGTATCCCACTGCTTGTGATACTTACTTTGCTTCTGTCAACAACCCTGATTGACAAAGCTTTAGCCCAGGGAAACTTACTGATAACGCCCAGAAGAGTTGTCTTTGAGGGGGCAACAAAAACGCAGGAATTGAATCTTGCTAATACAGGTAAGGATACTGCAAGGTACAATGTTTCAATAGTTCAATACAGGATGAAGGAAGATGGCTCATTTGAAGAAATTGCAGAACCTGATGCAGGCCAAAATTTTGCCGATAAGTATATTCGGTTTTTCCCGAGAAGTGTGACTCTTGCTCCTAATGAAGCGCAGGTAGTTAAAATGCAATTAACCAAGACCAATCTCTTAACTCCCGGGGAATACAGATCTCATGTTTATTTCAGGGCAGTACCTATTGAAAAAGCCCTGGGAGAAGAGGATAATACACCTGATTCAACGGGGATTTCCGTACGATTGGTGCCCATCTTCGGAATTACCATCCCGGTAATAATTCGGGTTGGTGAATCTACCACAAATGTCTCCTTCTCAGAATTGAAATTTGAAATGCTGGATGATACACTAGCAAGGTTAAACCTGGCATTTAACCGTACCGGTAATATGTCGGTTTACGGAGATGTTAAGGTAAACTATTCTGCTCCTGATGGGAAGATCACGGAAGTAGGAGTGGTAAAAGGTATTGCGGTGTACACACCTAATTCAATTCGGCGCTTCAAAATGGATCTCCGGAAAGTGGAAGGGGTGGATTACCGTCAGGGGAAATTATTAGTCACCTATTCTACTCAATCTGAGCAAAAGCCTGAAAAGCTTGCTGAGGGGGAGTGCATTCTTAAGTGAAAACAAAGAAAATTTGTTCCTGAACTCATCATTATTGCTTCAACCTATGAGTAGATATTACCAGTTAAGAATTCTGATTCTTATTATCCCAATTGGGTTGCTGTTTTGTAGCCGGTTAAATGCCGCTACACGAACAGCTTCAGCATCAGGGAACTGGAATAGT
The DNA here is from genome assembly GCA_016707785.1 of Bacteroidales bacterium. Taxonomy (NCBI): domain Bacteria; kingdom Pseudomonadati; phylum Bacteroidota; class Bacteroidia; order Bacteroidales; species Bacteroidales bacterium. The sequence goes on from JADJGZ010000012.1 coordinate 5,003, forward strand.
ACGACTACATGGGGTGGGAATGCTGTTCCTACATCAGCTGATGCAGTAGTCATTAATAGTGGTGTTACAGTTACGGTTAATGTAGCAGCAGTTTGTGCCTCCATTAACTTTACAACCGGAACATCCGGAGCGGCCTTACTAACCATTAGTGGAACCAATACACTGACAGTATCAGGCAATGTCACCGTTCAACGACCTAGTTCAACAAGTTTGAGTAACACACTTGCAGTTAATGCCGGTTCTCTTTCATGTGTATCGCTGGCTATTCAGGCTACAACAAGTACCAGGATTTCAACGGTTTCACTTTCTACGGGTACAATTACCGCAACCGGCAACATTACAACATTAGGCGTCAGTTCAAGGGTCACTTTTACAGGTGCCGGTCTCATTAGTGTGAATGGGACTTTCATGAGTGGAACTGCCGGCACACTTACAGCAGCTACTGGAACAGTAAGATATAATGCTTCCGGTAATCAGACTATCGGAAATTATAGTTATTATAACCTGACATTAGCGGGAAGTGGGACTAAAACCGAGTCGTCAGCCACTGTTAATGGAACATTATGCATGGAGGGTACTGCCACTATTTCCGGTACAATAACCTATGGGGCCAATGCCACGTTGAAATATAATACTTCCACATCCAGGTCAGCCGGGGCTGAGTGGTTCTCTACATTTGTTGCCGCAGGAGGGATCATAATTGACAATACAGGAACAATCACACTGAATGCGGCAAAAGTGGTGAATTCTCCTTTGGTTATAGCATCAGGTAGTACCCTTGCAAGTGGCAATTATAATCTGACCCTTTCCAAAGATATAACAAATGATGGCACTTTTATTCCCGGGTCTGCTACTGTCACATTCAACGGATCCTCTAATCAAAACCTGGCAGGAGAAAGTGCTATATTATTCAATAACTTAACAATTAATAATACAGCAGGAATTACATTTTCAGGAACTGCTAATGAAATTGTAAATGGAACACTTACTCTTTCTAATGGAATAATTTCGACAGGATCCAATGTATTACAAATGGGAATTCTGCAATCCTATCTGGTGCAGGTTCCTCAAAATATATCAATGGTAATCTGGAAAAAGGAATACCAGCGAATACTGTCTCCAGTTCATTTTGAGGGAGATGATAGCCAGGATTATACACCTTTAACAATTACGTTCTCAGGGGAAGCACTATCAGGTCGGGATCAATTTCAGCTTCAACCAATCCAACAGATCATCCAAGTATAAATTCTTCATTATTTAACCCACTTTGAGTGTTAATAGGATTGGACATTAAACAACAATGGAGTATCTGGTTATTCATCCTATGAGTAGTACATTTAATTTCAATTTAAATGACATTGATGCAGGTGCCACTTATACTTCATTTGTAATTGGTAATTATTCTGATGAGAATTGGAATTATCCTGTAGTAGGTACACTTTCAGAAACAAGTAGTGTGGCAACGGGAGTATCCTTTTTTGGTGACTTTCAGGTTGGGGAGTGCGTCGAACCTTCAGCTCCAGGTACAATTATAGGAATCACCGCACCTTGTCCAGGGGCTGAAGATATTATTTACTCAATAGAAAGTAATAATGGATATAGCTATTTATGGACAGTACCTTCCGGATGGGCAATTACATCAGGCCAGGGAACATCTTCAATAGCCGTACATGCAGGCAATGTTGGCGGAATAATCGAAGTATCAGCTAATAATGGTTGCAGAATCGGAACAGCAAGTACTCTTAATGTTACTATCTCCACTGTGCCAAATCAACCATCTGCTATTACAGGTGAAAATTATGCATGTTTAAATGATGGAGATCTTAGTTACTCAGTAAACCAGATTCAGGATGTAAATTATACATGGCAATTGCCGGAAGGATGGATACAAACAGGTGGAGGAAATACTAACTCGATAGTGGTAGTACCTTATGAAAGTACCGGATATATCCATGTTATACCCTATAATTTATGTGGGAACGGACCAAGCATTTCAATTCCAGTCATTGGTTTTGCTCCCCCTGAAGTAATTGTAAATTCAAATCTATCTTCAGTTTGTTCAGGAAATGAAGTTGTTCTTTCTGCGAGTAGCTCCCCTGAGTCACCTGAAGCTAACCTTTTAAATGAAAACTTCAATGAGAGTACAAATAATTGGCTGACAATTAATAATTCAGTTAATGGTATATTTGATGAAGCAGCCTGGTATCTTCGTCCTGATGGTTATGTGACTGCTTATAGCGGGACAATTCACTCCAATGATTACAGCCAGTTCTATTTTTCCAACAGTGATGCTCCCGGGAATGGTTCTACTACTTCTACAATACTGCAATCACCACCAGTGAATACTACTGGTTACAGTTCACTGACATTAAGTTTTTATCATCATTTCAGGGTATACTTACCTGGTGAATACGGAAAAATTCAAGTTTCCACAGATGGATCCAATTGGACAGATTTTTATACTTATAATTATACGGTTGGCTCTTCTACATCTTTTTCCAATGCTATCCACAACCTGAATGATTATATTGGTTATCCGACAGTTTATATCCGATTTCATTATTATGCACTGTGGGGGTATTATTGGGCAATTGATAATGTCAGTTTGACCGGGACACCTGTTAATAATAATTATTTATACAGTTGGACTGCAACTCCAATATCTACTGCAGGATTACCTGCCGGTTCTGGAATACCTTCAGCGGATAATGCAACAATTAATGTAAACCCTGAGGCTAATACATCTTATTTTGTTACTTCGACATCACTCAATGGTTGCAACTCCTCCGATAGTACTAATGTTTTAGTGATTGAGAATGAGCTTACCTCGATCATCATTGAAACGACTACCACTTCAATTTGTGAAGGATCAAATGTTACATTTTCAGCCATTTCAGAAAATGGAGGAGAAAATCCTACTTTCCAATGGAAAGTGAATGGTATTAATGTTGGATCAAATAATTCAACTTATACAAGTAGTTCATTATCGAATAATGATGAAATAACCTGTGTCCTCATTTCCAATGCCATTTGCGTGACAGGGAATCCCGCAACCTCTAATTCCCTCACAATGACTGTAAATCCGGATCTTCCCGTCAATGTGAGTATTACTGCCTCTTCAAATCCGGTTTGCTCAGGTACAATCGTTACATTCACAGCTACACCAGTAAATGGAGGAAGCTCACCTACTTATGTATGGAAAGTGAATGGTAATAATGTAGGTTCAAATAGTTCTACATACAGTACTGCCGGATTATCGAATTATGATATTATTACTTGCACTTTAACCTCAAATGCCAGCTGCATTTCTGGAAGTCCGGCGACTTCAGATCCTATAATCATGACAGTGATGCCTGTGTTAGCAGCGTCTGTTTCCATCGCCGCATCAGCCACAACAATATGTTCGGGTACCAATGTCACTTTTACTGCCACTCCTGCCAATGGAGGTTCATCTCCAACCTATCAATGGAAAGTAAATGGATCAAATGTTGGAACCAACAGCTCAACCTATTCCAACAGTTCGCTCGCAAATGGCAATACCGTGACTTGTGTCATGACCTCAAATGCTACTTGTGCAACCGGGAGTCCTTCAACATCGAATACAGTCACTATGACTGTAAATCCCAACCTTCCGGTTAGTGTCAGTGTCTCTGCTTCAGCCACAACTATCTGTTCCGGAACCAGTGTCACTTTTACAGCTACCCCTACGAATGGTGGTTCCTCGCCAAGTTATCAATGGAAGCTTAATGGGTCCAATGTGGGAACGAATAGTACTACATATAGCAATAGTTCACTGGCAAACGGGAACACAATCACATGCCAGTTAACATCCAATGCTACCTGCGCGACAGGCAGTCCGGCGACATCCAACACTGTTACGATGATTGTTAACCCGAATCTACCAGTGAGTATCAGTATTGCCGGTTCTGCAACAACTATATGTTCCGGTACAAACGTAACTTTTACGGCAACCCCGGTGAATGGGGGTTCAACGCCTTCCTATCAGTGGAAGTTGAATGGAAGCAATGTTGGTTCAAATAGTTCAACATATACGAACTCTTCATTGGTAAACAATGATGTTGTAACCTGTATTTTAACATCCAATGCTACCTGTGCCACCAGCAGTCCGGCTACTTCGAATGCAGTAACCATGACAGTCAACCCAAATCTTCCTGTCAGTATAAGTGTTTCTGCATCATCAACCACCATCTGTTCCGGAACCAATGTTACATTCACAGCAACTCCAACCAATGGAGGATCATCACCTTCTTATCAGTGGAAGCTGAATGGCTCTAATGTGGGGACCAACAGCACAACATATTCAAACAGTGCTCTTGCCAATGGGAATACCATCAGTTGTGTAATCACTTCAAATGCAACTTGTGCGACAGGTAGTCCGGCTACCTCTAACACGGTTACTATGACAGTAAACCCTGTACTTCCTGCAAGTGTCGCAATATCAGCCTCATCCAACCCTGTTTGTTCCGGAACCAGTGTTACTTTTACTGCAACACCAACCAATGGCGGCTCAACACCAACCTACCAGTGGAAATTAAATGGGAATAATGTGGGGACCAATTCAACTACCTATTCAAATAGTGCATTGGTGAATTCAGATATTGTAAGTTGCGTTTTAACTTCTAATGCTACTTGCGTCAGTGGAAGTCCCGCAACATCAAATTCAGTTACAATAACTGTGAATCCTAATCTCCCGGTTTCTGTTACTGTATCAGCATCAGCAACAACCATCTGCTCCGGGACAAATGTTACCTACACTGCAACCGCAGTTAATGGGGGGGCTTCTCCAACTTATCAATGGAAATTAAATGGCAGCGTTGTTGGGACCAATTCTGCAACATATTCAAATGCTTCTTTAGTGAATGGTGATCAGGTAAAATGTGAATTGGCTTCCAGTGCGACCTGCGCAACAGGCAGTCCGGCTTCCTCGAACCTGGTAACCATGACCGTGAATCCGAACCTTCCTGCCAGTGTTACAATATCAGCTTCATCAACCAATATTTGTTCCGGTACAAGTGTCACTTTTACTGCAGTTCCAATAAACGGAGGAGCATCACCTGTTTATCAGTGGAAGCTTAATGGTAACAATACCGGGTCCAATAGTTCAACTTATACTTCTTCTTCATTGGTAAACAATGATATAATAAGTTGTATAATGACTTCTAATGCCACTTGTGCCACTGGAAGTCCTGCAACATCAAATGCGGTTTCAATTACTGTGAATCCAATCTTGCCGGCAAGTGTTTCTGTTAGTGCTTCATCTTCTACCATATGCTCAGGTACCAGTGTAACCTTTACTGCCACTCCTGTCAATGGAGGGGCGGCCCCTGTTTATTCATGGAAAGTAAATGGAAGTACAGTTGGCACAAATAGCTCAACTTTCACATCATCGTCCCTGGTCAATAATGATGTGGTTTCCTGTATAATGACCTCAAATGCAGTTTGTGTATCCGGTTCACCGGCGACATCAAACCTGGTGACCATGACTGTGAATCCCAATCTTCCGGTAAGTATCAGTATTGCAGCTTCAGCAACTACGATCTGCCCTGGAACCAGTGTTACTTTTACTGCAACACCGACGAATGGCGGATCTTCACCAGGTTATCAATGGAAACTAAATGGAAGTAATGTTGGGACGAATACCAGCACCTATGTTAATGCAAGTCTCGCAAATAATGACCAGGTAAGTTGTGTTCTAACATCAAATGCAACTTGTGCAACAGGAAATCCTGCAAGTTCAAATTCCGTTACAATGACGGTAAATCCTAATCTGAGCGTAAGTATTAGTATTTCTGCCTCAGCTACTACCATCTGTTCAGGAACCAGTGTCACATTCACTGCAGTCCCGACAAATGGGGGATCATCACCATCCTACCAGTGGAAATTGAATGGGATTAATGTTGGGACAAATAGTAGCTCTTATTCAAATTCCACATTGGAAAATGGAGACATTGTTAATTGTGTAATGACATCAAATATTGGCTGTGCGACAGGAAATCCTGCAACTTCCAACTCGATAACCATGACTGTAAATCCCAACTTACCTGTCAGTGTATCCATATCAGTTTCCGAAAACCCAATTTGTTCAGGTAGCAATACAACGTTTACAGCAACACCGGTAAATGGTGGGACAACACCCGGTTTTCAATGGCAGGTGAATGGTTCCAATGTTGGGAGCAATTCAGCCACCTACAGCAGTTCAAGTTTGGTTAATAATGATGTGGTGAGCTGCATTCTGACATCCAATGCAACCTGTGCAACAGGAAATCCAGCGACTTCCAATTCGATCACAATGACAGTAAATCCAAATTTACCTGTCAGTGTATCTATTGTAGCATCTTCGAACCCTATATGTTCCGGAACCAGTGTAACTTTTACAGCCACTCCAACCAATGGCGGGACTACCCCGATTTATCAATGGAAACTGAATGGTGTTAATGTAGGCACTAACAACCCGGTATATTCAAGCTCAATATTGGCAGATGCCGATGTGGTAACCTGTGTGCTTACATCAGATGCGACTTGTGCGACAGGAAATCCTGCGACATCAAACAGTATAACCATGACGGTGAATCCCAATTTACCTGTTAGTGTTTCGATCGCAGTTTCTGCTAATCCTATTTGTTCTGGCAGTAGTGCGACTTTTAGTGCCACACCTGCTAATGGAGGGGCATCTCCCACTTATCAATGGAAAGTGAATGGGACAAATGCAGGTACAAATTCTGCCTCTTTTGTAACTTCAGGTTTGAGCAATAATGATGTGGTGAGTTGTATTCTAACCTCAAATGCGACCTGTTCAACAGGAAATCCTGCAACATCCAACCCGATAACGATGACGGTAAATCCGAACCTTCCTGTCAGCGTATTGATTTCTTCTGACCCGGGCAATATCATATGCAGTGGTGGCAGTGTCACTTTTACTGCTACTCCTACAAATGGAGGAAGTAGTCCAGGTTATCAGTGGAAGAAAAATGGGGTGAATGTTGGAGCGAATTCGACAAGTTACACTGATGCTACCCTGGTGAATGCTGATGCAATTACTTGTATACTGACCTCCAACCTCACTTGTACTTCAGGGAACCCGGCAACCTCCAATTCCATTGGTGTGACCGTTAATCAAACACCAACGGTTCCAACATCAATCCTTTCAAGTCCGACAGCTATTTATTCAGATCATTCCACACCTATCACGCTCACTGCCAGTGGCGGGGGCGGAAGTGGGGCTGTGCTTACCTGGTATACCAATGCTTGTGGCTCAGGTTCCCCGATTGGGACAGGCAGCCCTTTATCTGTTGATCCACCCTCAGTTACAACAACATATTATGCCAGATGGGAGAATGGTACCTGTTATTCCAACTGCATTAGCACATCAATTACAGTTTATGCAAATTATCGTTCTAAAGCGAATGGTGACTGGGACAAAGCTGCTACATGGGAAATATACAGGGCAGGCAGTTGGGTGGCAGCAGCAGCAGCACCCACTTCCCTGGATGGTACGATAACCATTTGCAGTCCTTATACAGTTACTGTTACCGCAACAGCGGGTTATTTCAACGTGGATGAAGTTACGATTGATGCCGGTGGGAAGTTGACCATCAATGTATGTCCTTCAAACTGGTGGTTCAATATCATGAATGGCCCGGGTACAGATATTACCATTAATGGTATCATGGAATACCAGGATGATAAAGTTTCAATGGCTTCGGGTGCTACTATGCTGGTTGGGAATGGAGGTAAATTTCAGCATAACCTGAATTATACCGGGAACTATCCGATTACTGTGCCAACAGCCACCTGGGATCTAAACTCGACTTATGAAGTATTATCTTCCAATCAACTAAATATTGCTGCAGGGATGAATCAGAGTTTTGGCCATTTCACATGGAATTCTACAGGCCAAACCAGTGATATAAACCTCAATGGCGGACTAACAACTGTGAATGGTAATTTTTCAGTACTCTCAACGGGTACGAAAGTGCTCTACCTTACAAATACCTCTGCACTTACTCTTAATATTGGCAAGGATTTAATTATTCAGGGCGGTATTCTTGATTTTAGTTCAGGAGCAGCTGGCACTAAAGTCGTGAACCTGTCAGGCAATTACCTCCAAACAGGTGGAATCTTCAGAAATACTAATTCCGGTGTTCTAACCTTCAATTTCAAAGGTGCCGGAAAAACATTCACCCAATCCGGGGGAACACTTACTTCTACTTATTTCAACTGGGATGTAGCCACTACAGCTTCATTGACATTAAACAACCATTTACCCGTAAGTTCAGGAAGATCATTTACACTGAATGGTACACTGGACTGCGGATTAAATGCTATTACCGGAGCCGGGACATATACAATGAATAATGCAGCAAAGCTAATAATGGCTTCACCGGCTGGTATTACGAATGTTCCCGGGCAAGGAAATATTCAATCTACAGCAAGCACTTTTGGAACCAATTGTGACTTTGAATTCAATGGAGTAACAGCTCAATCCACCGGAAACAGGTTGCCGAGCATCATCAGGAATCTTATTATTGGAAATACTAATGGAGTATCTCTTACAAATTCTACTTTACTCAACGGGCAATTAGCGCTCCAAAGTGGGGAGTTCATTCTTGGCAATATGTCGTTCACCCTGCAGAATACAGATACTCCTATTCTCAAAACAGAAGGCACAATTTCCACTTCTCCAGGTTCTAACCTTTCCTTTGGTTCACCCGGAAATATTTCAGGGAATGCATTCGTGATTCCTGATAATGTATTTACAACAAATCCTTCTTTAAATAATTTCTCTATTCACCGCACGAATAGCCTGACCTTAAACAACCAGGAAATGTCAGTTTATGGTACCGTTTTAAGCAATGGTCCATTGAATACAAATAATAACCTGACACTTAAATCTACTGCCAGCCAAACCGCATTGATCGATGGATCCGGGAGCGGAAATATAACAGGAACCGTCACAGTTGAACGATATATACCTTCAGGTTTTGGCTATAAGTACATTAGTTCACCGTTTCAAACGATGACTGTTGGAGCCTTATCGGAGTATGTGGATTTATCAGCAGATTTCCCCAATTTTTACAGATATGAGGAGGACCGACCTGCTTCAGGTTGGATAAACTACACTAATCCGTCAGGAGTCTTACTTCCGATGACTGGTTATGCCATTAACCTTGGGGAAAGTATGACACCACTGACTTTGGAAGCTACTGGAAATGTGAATAATAATCTGAATAGTTCATTATCACTGTATAATCATAATCAAACCTATACCCTGGGATTTAATTTAGTAGGAAATCCTTATCCATCTCCTGTCGATTGGAATTCAGCCAACGGATGGACCCGGACCAACATTGACAATGCCATTTATTATTTTAATGCCGGGGTTACAGATCAGTATTCCGGCACTTACAGCTCCTATGTAAATGGAATTTCCAGTGATGGGTATGCAGATAATGTTATTCCAGCCATGCAAGGTTTCTTTATCCATGTTACAGATGGAAGCTACCCGGTTCAAGCTGTTTTTGGTCAGGATAACAGGGTTAGAGTTAACAACCTGACTCCGGATTTCCATAAAGGTTTAATGCAAAACTTCAAACCTTTGGTCCGGTTATCAGCTTCTTATTCCACAAATCCTGATGAATCCGATTACCTGGCTGTTTATTTTGAACAAGGAGCCACACCTGGATTTGATGCAGAATTTGATGCGCTAAAATTATTGAATACTGACAAGGAAGTTCCCAATATTTTCACCCTGAATACATCAGGTGAAAAGCTCTCTATTAATGCACACTCATCAATTATTGACAGTAGTTGCATAATCCCTGTCGGGGTAAAATCAGCAAAGTCGGATTGGCTGGATTTCAAACCTGAGTTAGTAGAGATGTTGCCTCCAGGGATGAAAGTATTTCTGGCGGATGAAATTACAGGTGAGATCCAACAGGTTGATGAACAATTTGCTTACCATGCTTTTGTTTCAGAAGGGGAATCCCTGGATAGGTTCAGCCTGATATTCAGTTACAAGGATATCAGCCATATTCCTCCTGTAAATGATCAACTAAATGCCTATTATTCAGATCATAAACTGAAAGTTTACATGGATCTCTCCCTGGGTTCTAAGGCTAATTTAATTGTAAGTACGATGCTGGGTCAGCAGGTATTTAATCAATCTCTCAATGGTAGCGGCACGCATGAACTGGATTTGGAAGTTCCAACCGGGATCTATCTTATCAGCCTGCAAACTTCCAAGGGGATTATCTCAAGAAAAATTTTCATTTCGAACCTATGAGAACAATACTAAGATTCAGCGGAATTGCATGTTCAAAATGGGTATTCTTTTTCTTTACCCTAAGCTTGCTGTTTCAAACCAGCTTATTAAGCGCCCAGGAAGATCCCCCCAAACCGATGTCGGTCACAACTTTTCAGAATCTGAGCTTTGGTGCGATTATCCAGGGATACAATGGTGGAAGCGTTATCATATATCCCAGTGGTTCCAGGTCGGTAACAGGAGATATTCTCCAGGCAAACCTTGGATATGCTTACTACCCGGCAATATTTGAGGTAGGGGCAAACCTGGGAACCCTTGTAACTGTATTAAATGGCCCTGATATCGTTCTTACAGGCAGTAACGGAGGAAGCATGATCTTACATTTAGGCGAAACCGACCCTCCATCACCTTTTATTAATACTCTAACTCCACCAGGCTTAACACAGGTAAGAGTTGGAGGAACCCTTTATGTTGGAAATGCACTGGCCAACCCGGCAGGCTCCTACAGCGGTACATTCTTCATCACATTTATCCAGGAGTAAATTAATGATTCAGAGATGTTGAATAAGGTTTTCTTACTTTTCTTCCAAACACAAAGCTTGCTTAAAAGTAAGCTGGGCGGGGGTATGAAATACCTGTTCCTTTCTGTAATCTTACTACTTTCTGCTACTTTATCAGCCCAGAATGAAGAAGATTATGATGAAATCACTGTTTACCTGGCTGTTCAAAAAGTAGGGACCATTGAAATATCTGCAGTGATCATGAATGAACAGGCATACCTTCCTGTTACTGAATTATTTGATTTCCTTAAGATTAAAAACCAAATTTCGTCAAATCTGGATTCTATTACCGGGTTCTTCATTAGTCCCAAAGCCCAATTTCTGATTGACTATAATGCGAACATGATTACCCTTCAGGATGTAACCACCAATTTACCAGCCGGTGCTTTTGTCAGGACAGAGACGAATTTATATCTTCATACCAGGTACTTTGGACAGGTTTTCGGATTGAATTGTTTTTTCAATTTCAGGAGCCTGGGAGTTATATTGGACACAAAACTTGAACTCCCGATTATCAGGGAGATGCACCAGGAAGAGATGCGCAAGAACATCAATAAATTAAAGGGAGAAGTTAACGCAGATACTGTTTTGCCCCGGTCATATCCGTGGTTTCACTTTGGGAATGCCGATTGGTCAATTATTACCAGTCAACTGATTAATGGCAGAAATGATACCCGTTTGAACCTCGGTTTGGGTGGTGTAATCGCAGGAGGAGAGGCAAATGTCTCCTTACTTTATAATAATCATCAGCCTTTTAAAGAAAAACAGCAGCAGTATCTTTGGAGATATGCCAATAATGATCATCGCATGGTCAGACAGGTATTGGCTGGGAAAATTCCATCACAGGCTACATCATCGATTTATGCCCCTGTGGTAGGAGTGCAAATCACCAATACACCAACAACATTCCGTCGTTCCTTCGGGACTTATTCCCTGAGCGATAAAACTGAACCCGGCTGGACTGTAGAGCTTTATGTGAATAATGTACTGGTGGATTATACCAAAGCTGATGCATCCGGTTTTTTTACTTTTGAAGTTCCGCTTGTATATGGTAATTCTGCGGTTTTGCTTAAGTTTTTTGGTCCATGGGGTGAAGAACGCATCAAGGAACAAAACATCAGCATCCCCTTTAGTTTCCTTCCTCCCGGTGAATTTCAATATACTGCCGGTGCTGGAATTGTGGAGGATAGTCTAAGCAGCCGCTATTCCAAGGTAAGTATGAATTATGGACTTACCAGGAGAATGACTATTGGCGCCGGAACTGAATATTTATCTTCGGTAAAATCAGGAACTGTAATGCCTTACCTGAATACTTCGCTCCGGCTTGCTTCAAGTTTGCTGCTAAATGGTGAGTATATCTATGGTGTTCGAACCAAGGGGCTTCTAACCTACCGACTTCCTTCGAATCTTCAATTTGAATTGTATTTAGCCAAGTATGACAGAAATCAGAAGGCAATCAATTATAATTATCTGCAAGAACGTAAAGCTATTGTTTCTATCCCATTCAGGGCCAGGAGTATTTCTGCTTTTACACGATTAACACTGAGCCAGATTATACTGCCGGAATCTGATTATACTACTGCAGAATTCATGTTGTCGGGGGCAATTATGGGTGTGAGTACAAACATTACCACCTATGCAATGTTTATCGACCCAGCCCATCCCTATGCCTATAGTAATCTTTCCTTATCCTTCAGGTTGCCGGCTTCCTTTGTTTTGATTCCCCAGGTGCAATATGAGTATAATAACAATAAGCTGATATCTCTGAAATTCGGACTTGAAAAACATGTGTTCAGGCATGGATTCGTGAATGTTTCTTATGAGAAGAATTACCGGAGTAAACTACAGAACCTGGAATTTGGGTTCAAGTATGACCTTGCTTTTGCCCAAACAGCATTTACAGCCAGAAGGGTTAATTCCAATGTGATGTTGACACAGTCGGCCCGTGGTACCATCATGATGGATCGTAAAACGGATTATCTGCATGCCGGAAACAGGTCAAGCATGGGCAAAGGTGCCATTACGATCATTCCTTTCCTTGATTTGAACTGCAATGAAAAGCAGGATACAGGCGAACCCCGGGTGATTGGGTTAAACCTGCATACCAATGGGGGTAGAATGGAATTTAATAAAAAAGACTCAACCATTATAATATTTGACCTGGAGCCCTATTCTTCACAGATTATTGAATTTGACAAAAACAGTTTTGATAATATTGCCTGGCAGCTGAGAAAGCCAATAGTTAAAGTAAGCGTGGATCCCAACCAGTTCAGGAGGCTGGAAGTCCCGATTTCAGTCTATGGAGAAGCTTCCGGAATGATATATTTGAATGGTCCGAGATCACAAAAAGGCCAAAGCAGGATTATCATCAATTTCCTGAATGAAAATGGGAATATTATTGGAAGGACACTTTCTGAATCAGATGGTTATTTCAGTTTCCTTGGGCTTCCTCCCGGTAAATACATTGCTAAGGTCGATTCAGTTCAGATGAGTAAAGTAAAAATGAATTCTTCGCCTGGAATGATTCCTTTTGAAATTATGAGTGACCAGGATGGAGATATTGTAGATGACCTGGAATTTATCCTGGAATCGACGGCTCAGGAAACTAAAGTTGTTATAAATTCTGTAAAGGAAGAAGATCCGAAACCGTTACAGGCTGATACTGAGAATACAACCAGGCCAGCTCAAAAGTCTGAACCTGCTGCAAATACGAAAACAGAAAAAGGGGTAAGCGAAACCTCATTAAAAGTTGAAGAGAAAAAGTTTTCAGATACTAATAATTTTACACTGAAAACCGGAGATATCGTCATTCAGATGGGCGCTTTTAAATCCTCAGAAAGTGCAGAAAAAATGAAAGGACGTTTAGTGGAAGCCCTTAATAAAGAAGTGGTTATACGAAATGAAGCAGGTTTCTACAGGGTCTATGTAGTAGGATTTTCATCCCGACAGGAAGCAAATAACTTTTTACCGGTTGTAAAGAACCGGGGATTCAAAGATTTCTATATCATTAAGATAAAATAGAGATCCTATCACGGAATCCAGATACAGTTTTATTCCTGTATAAGATTATACCTTTCAATCTTAGCGTTTAAAGTAGGCCTGGTAATATCGAGATACCTGGCTGCTTCTACTTTATTCCACTTCAGTTCATCCAGAACCCTTTTGATATGGAATTTCTCAAGGTCCGCAAGTGTTTTGTAATGAGAATCAATGCTACTATGGTCTACTACAGACTGACTTCTTGAAATTAAGGTAATGTTCTCTTTCTCAAGCACATCTGTTTTCGACATTACAATGGCTTGAAGGATCGTATTTTCGAGTTCCCTAACATTTCCTTGCCATTCATGTTCCTGCAGCAGTTCAATAACTCCATCACCAATCTTTACTACACTCTTGTTAAATCGCTTATTGAGTTTGTGGAGGAAATGGATAACCAGATCCCTGATATCATCTTTTCTCTCCCTGAGAGGAGGAAGGTTGATGGTGAATACTTTTAAACGGTAATAGAGGTCTTCGCGGAATTTCCCTTGTTTAATCAGCTCTTCCAGGTCCTTGTTGGTAGCTGCTATAATCCGGGCTTTCATTGGAACTGTTGCTTCACCACCTACTTTTTCAAATTCCAGTTCCTGGATAACACGTAATAATTTAACCTGGGTATTCAGTGAAATTTCACTGATTTCGTCGAGGAAAATAGTTCCTTCACCTGCCAGTTCAAATTTCCCGCTTTTATCACGTATAGAACCGGTAAATGAACCTTTAACGTGGCCGAATAATTCACTTTCCAGTAATGATTCAGTAAGAGCACTGCAGTTTACAATGACCAGTGGTTTTTCACGGGTGATGCCACTAAAATGGATCAGGCGGGCTATCAATTCTTTCCCTGTCCCTGTTTCCCCCTGGATCATTACATTCACCTTATTCATGGAAATACGCCCGATATTCTTGAAGATTTCCTTCATCTGGGGTGTTTTGCCAACAAGCAGGTTATCAACTAATACGGTAGAAATGTCATCCGGGATCACCTCATTCAGGCTACTGCTCACCTTAACTGAATTAAGGGCATCTCTGACAACTGTTTTAAGATGGGAAGATTTAACCGGTTTTTCCAGGTAATCGAAGGCTCCCATCTGAATGGATTTGATGGTCAGCCCAACATCTCCAAAACCTGTTAACAGAATAACCGGCAGATTACTTTTGATTTTTCGGACTTCAAGCATCACTTCCAGGCCATTGATCCCCGGCATCAGGTAATCAGTGATTACCACGTCCGGACTCTCCCTCCTAACGGTAGCCACTCCGCTTTCACCATCCACAGCTTCGAATAAGATATAGCCTTCTTTCTTTAGTGTTTCCCGCATTATCTGGCGGTTCCACTCATCATCATCAATAATCAGTATTTTGTCCATATCACCCGAATTTGTGAGTTAATTGGTTAATTTGTGTGGAGAATCATTATATAGTTGAATGACAATCAGGTACAATACTTACATTCCACAAATATAATGAAAATTGATTTTTCAAACATCCTTTTTTCAAAGCATTTCTTGACATTGATGAATGTAGTGTGTAATAAAACAAGAAGGGCCTCCAATGGAAGCCCTCTCTAGCATAAAGCGTTTGTTCAGCTTAAACAACCACCCGTCAGTGCAAGGGCGAAATCGCCATTAACGGTGGATTCTTTAAATACTTTTCCTTGATAAATAATTTTAACATGCACTTCAGCATCAGGCTGATTTGATTGTGCGGAAAAATAAACATAGTCCCCATCATGAGCGATAAAGCTATGATGCCAGTGCTTTTTGGCATGTGCGATCTGGTTTGTGACATCATCATTGCTTTTGTAAGTGATATTATAATCGCTTGCAGAACCTGAAAGGATAAACTTAACTTTCCCTTCCTTGTGATGATGTTTCAGGGCTTTGAAAATACTAAAAGATGTATTCATAATTGTCCCGGTTTTACATTAAAGATAGGGAATTATGAAGGCAAAAGCAAGGGGCTCGGAAAACTAAAGTTTGTCTTAAAATAAAAAAGGAGGGAAGACCCTCCAGTAATGCTTTAATCCTTTGTAATTCCTATTCTGCAAGAATAAGAATCTTGTTTTTTAGTACTTCAACAACACCCCCGTTCACTTCAAAGAATTGTACCTGATTTTGCAAATCAATGAGTTTGATTTTACCTTTTTTAAGAACGGAGATGAGTGGGGCATGATTATTCATTATTTCAAATGAACCATCGAGTCCCGGAAGTTGGGCCAGGCTAATCTCACCGGTGAAAATGGTGGTATCAGGGGTAACAATTTCTATTGTCATGTACTAAACTTACTGGGATAAAATGATGATGTTTATTTTGAACTTTATTGTCCTGCCAGCATCTTTTTGCCTTTTTCAATAGCTTCTTCAATTGTACCAACCAGGTTAAAAGCTGATTCCGGATACTCATCAACTTCTCCATCAAGGATCATTTTAAATCCTTTGATGGTATCTTCGATGGAAACGAAAGTCCCGGGGATACCGGTAAACTGGGTGGCAACAAAGAAAGGCTGTGAAAGGAAACGTTGAACGCGACGAGCCCTTGATACAACGAGTTTATCTTCGTCGGATAACTCATCCATACCAAGAATGGCAATAATATCCTGGAGTTCTTTATAGCGCTGAAGGATGGCTTTTACACGCTGTGCTGTATTATAATGTTCTTCTCCTACAACTTCCGGGGAAAGGATACGTGAAGTAGAATCAAGCGGGTCAACTGCAGGATAAATACCTAATTCGGAGATCTTACGGCTTAATACGGTAGTAGCATCAAGATGCGCAAAGGTTGTAGCAGGAGCGGGGTCAGTAAGGTCATCAGCAGGTACATAGATAGCCTGAACTGAAGTAATGGAACCTCTTTTGGTTGAGGTGATACGTTCCTGCATCAAACCCATTTCAGTAGCCAGTGTAGGTTGGTAACCTACTGCAGAAGGCATACGGCCAAGTAAAGCTGATACTTCAGATCCGGCCTGGGTAAAGCGGAAAATATTATCTACAAAGAAAAGAATATCACGGCCACCACTTTTTTCATCTCCGTCACGGAAATACTCTGCCATCGTTAAGCCTGAGAGAGCAACACGTGCACGTGCTCCGGGGGGCTCATTCATCTGTCCGAACACAAGAGTAGCCTGTGATTCAACAAGTTCCTTAGGATCAACCTTCGAAAGGTCCCATCCACCTTTTTCCATATCTTCGAGGAATTCATGACCATATTTAATAACTCCTGATTCGATCATTTCCCTTAATAAGTCATTTCCCTCACGGGTTCGTTCACCAACACCTGCAAAAACGGAAAGCCCGGAATAACTTTTTGCAATATTATTGATGAGTTCCATGATAATAACGGTCTTTCCAACACCGGCACCACCGAATAATCCAATCTTACCCCCTTTAGCATAAGGCTCAATAAGGTCAATAACCTTGATTCCGGTATAAAGGACTTCTTTGGTTGTAGTGAGGTTCTCAAATTTTGGCGGATCCCTGTGGATACTGTATTCCTTTTCACGTGACACAGGTTGAAGACCATCAATGGCATCACCAATCACATTAAATAATCGGCCTTTCACATAATCTCCCACAGGCATTGAAATAGTTTTTCCTGTAGCAACTACTTCCATACCACGACTCAATCCATCAGTTGAATCCATCGCGATGGTACGAATGGTATTTTCACCGGTATCCTGCTGGCATTCCAGAACAATAATATTACCAGTGGTACCTGTAACAGTAAGTGCATCATAAATGTTGGGAAGGGGAACATTTTCATCAAAAGTTACATCCACAACGGGGCCGATAATCTGAGAGATTTTGCCGACAATCTTTTCTGACATAAGTAATTGGTTTAAAACGCAAATTTAAGAAACTTCCGATATGTAACAATGCCGATATTTAAAATGATTCAAAACAGTAATGAAAATAATCATCAGAATATCAGATTTTCAGGGCAGTAGTATAAATGGTACATATAAAAAACCCATGAATCAGGGACTCATGGGCAAATATGGTTTGATTTGAAGATCAATCTTATTTTTCCGGAAGGGTGGGTTCCTGGTTGTCCTCAGCTGTTTCGGACACATTGCCTTGTTCTGTTTCGCCTGGAGTCTCATCCACTTTATGCACCTGGAAGAAACTCCTTTGGAAAACGATCAGGCTAAGCACACCTGTTGTGATGGCTGAATCAGCAACATTGAAAACAGGTCTGAAGAAAAGAAAAGGCTGTCCTCCCCAAAAAGGAACCCAGGAAGGGTATGTACCTTCAAGAATTGGAAAGTAAAACATGTCTACTACCTTTCCATGCAGGAAAGTGCTATAGCCTCCTTCGGCAGGGAATAAACGGGCTACATTAAAATAGCTGCTTTCGCTGAAAATCACTCCATAAAAAGCACTATCAAGGATATTACCAATAGCTCCGGCAAGGATCAGGGAGAAACAGGCAATCAGGCCAAATTTCTCCTTTTTCTTAGTGAGATGGTAAATATATCCTATGAGAAAAAAAACTGCAATTATTCTGAATAAACTTAAAAACAGCTTTCCATAGTCGCCGGCAAACTGCATACCAAATGCCATCCCATTATTTTCAGTGAAATGGATGATAGCCCAGTTTCCGGCCATTCTGATCTCTTCACCCAACATCATATGAGTCTTGATCCAGATTTTAACAATCTGATCAACTAAAAGGATCATAAAGACGATAAGCAATGATTTCTTCAAAGCCAGTACTTATTTCTGGTTAAGCTTGGCTTCAATACTCAGAGTTGCATGTGGCACCGAACGTAAGCGTTCCTTGGAAATTAATTTGCCGGTTGCACGACAGATACCATATGTTTTATTCTCAATCCTGACAAGGGCATTCTCCAGATTTTGGATAAACTTTTCCTGGCGGGATGCTAATCTGGCATTTTCTTCTTTTGACATTACCTGGTAACCTTCTTCAAGCACTTTAAAAGTAGGTGAAGTGTCCATGATATCATGGTCATTACTATTGGTATAGGCTTCAGTCAGGAGTTGAAGATCACGACGAGCCTTATCAAGTTTATCGAGAATGATTAGCCGAAACTCTTCCAGTTCTTCATCTGCGTACCTGTTATATACTCTTTCCTCTTTTACTTCATCCTCTTTCATATGCTGGGGGGTATTAATCTTAGTTATTTCTGCTTCAATTATTATCTGGTTAAACGAACAAAGTGTTAACTTGTTCTATTAATTACTACTCTTATGGAAATGTCATCAGTCAGCTCAATAATTTCCTGGCCGTTTTCATTTCCGGGGGTAAAGATTTCGAGACTTTCGCAAAGGGTTTCCGAGCAAATATAGTTATAATTATGGGCAATGGCTGATTCTATTGAATCGATTTTTTCAATCTTCAGACTGATTTTATCGGTAACGTCAAAGCCCTTGTCCTTGCGGAGGTTCTGAATCCTATTGACAAGCTCCCGGGCAATCCCTTCTTCTATCAATTGAGGGGTGAGGGTGATATCAAGTGCTACTGTGAGAGTACCCTGATTTGCCACAACCCAGCCTGGAATATCTTCTGTTATGATGTCAACATCTGAAATCAGGATTTCAATATCATCACCCTGGATTTGAAGCTGATATTTTGAATCTTTCTCAATCTGGTTGATTTGTTCCTGAGTGAAGCCTGACAATGCAGCTGCTATATCTTTCATATACTTGCCATACTTCGGACCCAGGGTTTTGAAGTTGGCTTTGATCTTCTTTACCATGAAGCCAGCTGATTCGGAGAGGTATTCGATCTCTTTCACATTGACTTCTGAACTAATAAGGTTGCTTACCTTCTCCATCTGTGCCTGGAATTCCTCACCGGACACAGGAATCAATATCTTCTGCAAGGGTTGGCGTACCCGAAGATTGGTTTTCTTACGTAAACTCAATACCATGCTGGAAATCTCCTGGGCATATTCCATCCTTTCTTCCAGCTGCTTATCAATCATGCTTTTATCAGCAACCGGAAAATCGGAAAGATGAACCGAAGTAAAAGGCTCCAGTTTGCTCATTCCATTCAGATCAATAAATAACCGGTCAGCAAAGAACGGAGCAATAGGTGATGCAAGTTTAGCAATGGTTAACAGACAACGATAAAGTGTCTGATAGGCTGAAATTTTATCATTTGAATACTCACCTTTCCAGAAACGCCTGCGCGACAGCCTTACATACCAGTTACTGAGATGGGCATCTACAAAATCAGCAATAAAACGCCCGGCCTTGGTTGGCTCATAATCGGCATAAGCTTCATCCACATTTAAGATCAGGGAATTGAGCTCTGATAAAATCCAACGATCGATTTCAGGGCGTTCGGTAAAAGGAACTTCCGGTTCTGAATAGCTGAATTTATCGATGTTGGCATACAATGCGAAGAAACTGTAAGTGTTGTGGAGTGTACCGAAAAATTTACGCTGCACTTCAGCAATTCCTTCAAGGTCGAACTTAAGATTGTCCCAGGGCTGAGCATTGGTGATCATATACCAGCGGGTGGCATCAGGACCGTATTTCTCAAGTGTCTGGAACGGATCTACAGCATTTCCCAGCCTCTTGCTCATCTTGTTTCCATTTTTATCAAGAACGAGCCCATTCGAAACAACTGTTTTAAAAGCAACAGAATCAAAAGCAAGGGTTCCGATTGCATGCAGGGTATAAAACCATCCCCGGGTCTGATCAACACCTTCTGCAATAAAGTCAGCAGGGAAATATTCTTCAAGTTCAGCTTTACGCTCAAAAGGATAGTGGAATTGTGCATAAGGCATCGCCCCGGAGTCAAACCAAACATCAATCAGGTCCTGCTCGCGGAACATTTTCTTTCCAGTTGGGGAAACCAGGACGATGTCATCAACATAAGGCCTGTGAAGGTCAAATCGGTTATAGTTTTCGGAGCTGTTATCCCCCGGAATGAAATCTGCTAATGGGCTATTTTGCATAAAACCGGCAAGGATCGATTTTTCAATCTCGCCCTTTAGCTGCTCAACAGATTCAATACAAAGTTCTTCTTCACGGTCCTCACTAACCCAGATGGGTAGCGGGGTCCCCCAATAACGTGAACGGGAAAGATTCCAGTCGTTGAGGTTCTCCAGCCAGTTGCCAAACCGGCCGGTCCCGGTGGATTCCGGCTTCCAGTTAATTGTTTTATTTAGCTCTATCATCCTGTCCTTGAGAGCTGTGCTACGTACAAACCAGCTGTCTAATGGATAATAAAGGATAGGTTTATCAGTACGCCAGCAATGAGGATAGGAGTGTTCGTATTTTTCTGTCTTGAAGGCTCTGTTTTCCTTTTTCAATTTTACGATAATGTCAATATCCACGTTTTCAAACTTAAGTGGATCATTATCGTTCATATATTCATTCTTTACATATCTGCCAGCAAATTCACCCATTTCTTCGGTGAATCTTCCCTGCTTGTCGACTAAGGTCAGGGCACCGATGCCATTCAGTTTGGCTACTTTAAAGTCGTCGGCACCAAAACTTGGGGCAATATGTACAATACCTGTTCCATCTTCAGTGGTAACAAAATCAGCTGTTACAACCAGGAAAGCATCTCCTGTTTCGGGCTGGGCATAAGGAAGTAACTGCTCATAGCGCAATCCGGCCAATTCTGATCCCTTAAATTCAGCAAGTATTGAGTAAGGGATAGCTTTTGAGCCGGGTTCATAATCTTCAATCCGCAATTCAGCATTTTTTTCAGGGAAATATTTGCCAAATAAGGGTTTTGCAAGGACTAATCTTACAGGGAGGTGTGTATATGGATTGAAGGTCCTGACCAGTACATAATCAATATCTTTTCCGACAGCAAGTGCTGTATTGGAAGGCAGTGTCCATGGGGTTGTTGTCCATGCAAGAATGAAAGTATCAGCTTCCTCTTCATGGATCAATGTTGAAATTAAGGGATGATTGAAATCCTTACGAACCTTAAACTGGGCAACAACTGTATTGTCTTTAACATCACGATAACAGCCGGGTTGGTTCAGTTCATGTGTGCTGAGGCCTGTACCGGCAGCAGGTGAATAGGGTTGAATGGTGTAACCCTTATACAGCAATCCTTTCTTGTAAAGTTGTGCCAGGAGGTACCAGCAGGTTTCAATATAGGTGTTATCAAAAGTGATATACGGATTCTTAAGATCAACCCAATACCCGATTTTCAGGGTAAGGTCATCCCACAGATCCTTGTATTTCATTACTTCCTGGCGACAGGCTTTATTGTAATCGTCAACACTGATTTTCTTCCCGATATCTTCCTTTGTAATGCCTAATGTTTTTTCAACTGCTATTTCTATAGGAAGTCCGTGGGTATCCCAACCGGCTTTTCTTTCTACATAATACCCTTTCAATGTTTTATAGCGGCAGAAAATATCCTTGATTGCTCTGGCCATCACATGATGAATACCCGGGATTCCATTAGCTGATGGGGGTCCTTCATAAAACACATAAGGAGAATGATTACGCCGGTTTTCAAGACTCTGTTCGAAAATATGATTTTCGGTCCAGAAGTCCAGTATCTCATTCCCAATTCGAGTAAGACTAAGTTGCTTATATTCAGGATATTTATGACCCATTTCCAATCGTTTTGAGCAGTTTTTTAAAAAGTGTGCAAAGTTAAGAAAAATTTGATTCACATTAGGTACAGGTATCTTACGGATTTGAAACTCAATCCTTAAGTGTTAACTTTATAATATTTTCTATATACTGAATAATTATTTTTAGAAGAAATGCGGTTAACAGTGCATCTTGAATTAAATGAAAGAAAAAAAACACTTGCTGCACACTAAAATCTATTGTAATTTAGTTCTTTCAAAACTAAAATTTATTTGCCATGGGAAAGTCGATGGATAAAGAGAAAAAAGAAGAAAAGAAAAAGCCCGTCAAATCCTTAAAGGAAAAAAGGGCTGAAAAGAAAGAGAAAAAGGCCTCAAAAGGTTAATTTCTCCTCATGTAGCTTTCATTACTACTTGCAGCCGGGGCCAATCTCTCCCCGGTTTTTTTATTTTATATCATCACTAATCCTGACATCTATACTTTCTCTTATTTGTAAACTGTATTTTTGTCCCATGCAACACTTTACTATTCCGGTTTTTATTCCTGAACTTGCTTGTCCGAACCGTTGTGTATTCTGTAACCAGCAAAAAATTTCAGGGACTTTATGCATGCCCGGGAATGAGGAGGTGATAGAAATCATTGAAAAGAGACTGGAAACAATACCGGCAGGAAATGCAGTTGAAATTGGTTTCTTTGGAGGAAACTTCACAGGGATTGAACCAATTAGTCAAAAGAATTATCTTACAATAGCAAAGGCATACCTGGACGAAGGAAGGATCTGTGGAATCCGCGTTTCTACCCGGCCCGATTATATTAATAATGATGCTTTATCCCTTCTGAAAGCATACGGGGTTACAACCATTGAACTGGGTGCGCAATCAATGGATGATAATGTTTTAATGTATTCTGGACGTGGTCATACAGCCGAAGATGTAAAGAAGGCTTCAGCATTGATACTTGAGAATGGTTTTCAGTTAGGGCTGCAAATGATGTTGGGTTTACCCGGGGATACTTTGGAGAAAGCCATGAATACTGCACATCAGATTATTGCATGTGGAGCCGGATCTACCCGTATTTATCCTGCCCTGGTTATTAAGGATACTGAGCTTGAAGCTCATTATCACAAGGGAAACTATCATCCACTCTCAATTGAAGAAGCAATAACCTGGACAAAAGAGATTGTTAAAATATTTGAGCAATCCAGTGTTAAAGTGCTCCGGATTGGCTTGCATCCATCTGAAGGATTATTATCAGGTAAAAACCTTGTCGCCGGACCCTTTCATGTGGCATTTGGAGAAATGGTCTCCAGTGCATTGTGGAAGGATGAATTTGAAAAAGAACTGGAGGTATATCCAATTCTATCCAAAGCGAATTCTTACTTGAAGGTTGAGGTGCCAATTGGCCAGGTAAATGCAGCAATCGGACATTATGCCTTGAATAAAAAGATGTTATTGCAACACTTCAAAAAAGTGGTTTTCCATGAAAATGAAGAATTAATAGGCCGGCAATTTCTATTTACAACAGAACCACTCTCAGAAGCAGCTAAGCACTAATAGCTTCTAAAATATTTAAAATGCTGATAATTGTTGATCAACGCATTCCGGAAGAAGCAAAAAAAAATCTCTCTTCATTTGGAGAGGTTCTGGAATTCTTTACTAAGGGCATTACTTATGATGCCATCAGCGGCCATCCGGATGTTTTTTTCTGTCAGACACCTTTGGGACTTATTGCAGCACCTAATACTCCTGAGAAAATTCTTGACAGGTTATCAGAACATGGAGTTCCTTTTAAATTGGGTAAAAATCCTGTAGGAAATGTTTACCCTGAAACAGCCTGGTATAATGCTGTATTTACTCAAAAACACCTGGTGCATAATCTAACTTTCACTGATCCATCAGTTACAACTTGCTTAGTTGATGATGTGAGAAGTGAGTATAAAGTAATCAATGTTAATCAAGGGTATACACGTTGCAACCTTTTAGCAGCAAATGATGAGGCTTTTCTTACTTCAGACAAGGGTATTCAAATAGCCCTTTCAAGTGCAGGATTAAACGTTACTTATATTTCCCCGGTTGATACAGTTCTTTCCGGGTTTAAACACGGGTTTACAGGAGGTTGTTGTGGTATTTTTGACAATAAACTTTATGTAATTGGCAATCTTAATTTTTGTGGTGACCGCGAAATCATGCAGGCCTTTGTTCACGAAAATAACCTGACTTTGGTTGAACTTTATGATGGACCATTATTTGATGGAGGTGGGATTTTTTTCCTTTAGGAATGCCCGATTAAATTATGAGTGATAAGCTGATCTTCTTTTCTGTCAGGTATAAATAAATTATCCGGGTCATCATTATGGAAGGATTGCATTTTATCCGGACTCCTTGTTACCTTTGTACCTTAAGCTCAATTTTGGTAATTGTCTTTTTCCTGGTGGGAATTACAACAGTCATCAGCTTCTTCAAGTAAAATCTCAATCATTGATTCCACATCCTACCATAGAATCCATTCTAGATGCCTCCAGGATAGAAGAGGTAGTTGGAGATTTTGTATCCCTGAAAAAGAGAGGATCAAACCTGGTTGGATTATGTCCATTTCATAATGAAAGGACGCCTTCTTTTCATGTTTCACCTGTCAAAGGTATCTTTAAATGCTTTGGTTGTGGAAAAGCCGGAAATTCGGTGAATTTCGTGATGGAGCATGAAAAGTTTACCTATCCGGAAGCCCTGAGATACCTGGCTAAAAAATATCATATTGATATTCAGGAGGAAGAAGAGTCACCTGAACAATTGCAGGAAAAAACGGCCAGGGAAGGGCTGTCAGTGTTGTCAGAATTCGCCAGTAAATTCTTTGCGGAACAACTCATACAATCGGATGAAGGGCGCTCAGTTGGATTGTCCTATTTCCATGAAAGAGGCTTTAGTGATGATACTATACAGAAATTCCAGCTGGGTTATTGCCATGATGAATGGGATCATTTTACCAAACATGCGCTAAAACAGGGTTACAGTCTTGATATGCTGGAGAAAACCGGACTTACCATCAATAAAGATGGAAAGCAATATGACCGGTTCCGGGGAAGGGTAATGTTCCCGATTCATAGCCAGGCAGGAAGGGTGATAGGTTTTGGTGGAAGAATCATGTCGTCAGATAAGACGAAACCAAAGTATGTCAACTCTCCGGAAAGTGAGATTTATAATAAAAGTAAAGTCCTTTATGGCATCGCATTTGCCAAAAATGCCATTGCCGCCAATGATATGTGTTTCCTTGTCGAAGGTTATACAGATGTTATTTCCCTGCACCAGGCTGGTATACAGAATGTGGTTTCTTCATCCGGAACTTCACTTACAACAGATCAGATCAGGTTAATTAAAAGATATACTCCCAATATCACTATTCTTTACGATGGCGATCCGGCTGGGATCAAAGCATCCTTCAGGGGTATTGATATGATCCTTGAACAGGGAATGAATGTTAAGGTTGTACTCTTTCCTGATGGCGAGGACCCGGATTCCTATGCCAGGACCCGAAGAAGTACTGAGGTAACAGAATTTATCAGCCAGAATTCAAAGGATTTTATCAATTTTAAGATTGATCTTTTACTCAAAGAGACAGGTTCCGATCCGATTAAACGGGTAACAGTGCTGAAGGATTTCATTGAGAGCATTTCTTTGATTCCCGACAGGCTTACACGGTTGGCATATGTCAGAGAGAGTGCCCACCAAATGGAAATGGATGAAAGGGCGGTTTTGAGTGAGTTGAATAAACTGCTCAGGAAGAAATTCTCTCAAAAAACCGGGGCAACAGAGGAAGAAGCTTCCATTCTTGAGCCACCTCCCGATCTTTTTGCCCCTGAACAGGATGAAACTTTTGATAAGCTCAGCACCGAATGGCAGGAAAAGGAGATCATCCGGCAGTTATTGCTGTTTGGGGAAGAACCTATCCAGGTTGAATATCCGGATGAGCAATCAGGTAAGCCGGTTAAAATGGAGACTAAAGTGGCACGATTCATCATTACAGATATCAGGAATGATGAAATCTCTTTCTCAAATCCACTTTACCAGAAAATATTTGATGCCGGTTCCAAAACGCTGGATGAGACACAAGACCTCGATTACAGGAAACTTACCAACCATCCTGACAGCGATATTACACAGGCTGTGATTGACCTGATTGCAACAAAATATACCTTCAGTCCGAACTGGGAAAGACGAAAGATCCGCCTTGCACTTGAAAATGAGGTGCTCGATCAACATATTCCTCATTGTATCCTTTCTTTCAAAGCGAAAAGAGTTCGTCAACTGATGAAGGAAATCGAGGATAAAATCAAAGCAGCTGCTACCGTTGAAGAACAACTTGACCTGATGGAGCATTACCGGAATGTTCAAAAAGTTGCCAATATGATCGATTTTGGGAAACTGGGCAGGACAATTATTTAGCGAATCAATAAGGAAGATAGTACTTCTTCCTTTACTTATTTATCTCAGAGGGTTCTCCAATTATTCAGAAATTCCATACTACCTGCTTTTCTGCTTTTAAATTCCGAAAAAAGATGTTCGAATTCAGGAAGTCGGACTACTTTTTTGATAGCGTATTCATATTATCTGCATATATTTGAAATTGAAAATAATCACTGGAATCTGACCGAAAACCCAATCTTCTGTTCAATCCAAGTTATTATTATCTAGTATATTACAACAAATAAGGTTCTAAACAGAATCTTTACAGTTGAAATATCCCAATTCAGTAATTGCCTTGTAAGCAATTTGTTAAGTATTTCGTTCTTTTTGTTATTTCGTTTACTCACTTTACTTGTATCTCGTGTTTGCTTCTTTGATTTTAACCGGCATTTCCATTTAAAATGGAATAGCTGCTGTTGTATCTGTTAAAACCCAAACCAAATTATATTAACCTTAATTATTTTTTATGAAAAAATTACTACTCTTATCTGCAGCAATTTTGATGATTTGCAGATTTAGTTTTGGACAAACCTATTTTAGTGAGTCATTTGAAGGAACCTGGAGTGGGACCCTTCCTGCTCCAAGTGGATGGGTACAAACACATCCAACAGGTTCCGACATTGAGACATGGGAAAAATCTGTATGGACTACAGTATGGACTCCAGCTGGAAATGGTACCAGGCCAACAGGAACACCCTACGGTACAGCTGTAGCGCATTTTAATGATTATAATTCGAGTACTGGCAATGTTTTTAGGCTTGAAACCGGAGATATAGATTTATCTTCCAGTATTGATCCGCGTATTTCTTTCAATTATTTTTATAGCTCAGGATCGGCAGTTTTAAGGGTATGGGCATCCAGTAACGGAGGTTCCACCTGGACTAATGTATCCGGATCAATTGCTGCCCCAGGTGCCGCCTGGACAAAGATGGCTTATAATATGGCAGTATATAATGTCAGCAATGCACGTATTGCACTAGAAGTTACTTCAGCTTACGGTAGTCATGATTTATGGGTGGATAATGTAATTATCGATGAAACACCTCTTCCACTTTCAGGAATTTATACAATTGACCCTGCAGGATCAGGAAGCACAAATTTTACCACATTTTCGGCTGCGATCAATGCATTAAATGAAGGCGGAATTTCTGGAGCAGTAACCTTTAATGTGGCAGCTGGTGCTGTATTCAATGAAAAACCTTCAGCAATCACTGCAACCGGGACAAGCACAAATACAATCACATTCCAGAAAAATGGAGTTGGTACCAATCCAAAACTTGCTCCAACAGGCTTGCTTTCATCTAGTCCTTATGATTTTGGTTTTTGTATCTCAGGAGGTGATTATATCACTTTCGATGGGATAGATGTGGATGCATCTGCTGCAACCAGCATAACCAATGCTATTGAGTATGGGTACCTTATTAGGAATGCATCTGCAACCAATGGTGCGCAGTACAATACTATTAAAAATTGCTCAATCACATTGAACAAGAATTACATTGCTACTACCGGTGGACCAGGCAGTTGCATACTTTCAACAGTTAATTCTACCGGAGGAGGTGTAGTCCCTACCAATGTTTCCGGTGCAAACAGTTATAATAAGTATTATAACCTTAATCTCCAGAATGCACAAAACGGGGTGTACCTAATGGGTAATACTTCCTATCCTGACCTTGCCTGTGAAATTGGGGTTGCCGGAACCGGTTGCCAGGCTTTAAGAAATAATATCACCAATATGGGTGGTATTTATACTTTTAATTCCGCTTATGGGATTTACACCTCAGGTTTATCAGGAGTGAAAATCTTCAACAATGATATTACGAATATCCGGAGTAACCAGTCTACTACTGCCGGTATACTTTGCTCTACTTATTTGGGGACAAGCGAGATTTATAATAATAAGGTAAGTGATATCTCGAACAGCGGCTCGACCACATCCACCTCCAGAGCCGCCGGTATTGAAGTACAAAACAGTTCCGGTACACCCACAATCAGGGTTTATAACAATTTTGTATCGGATATTAAGTCTCCTTTTACCGGTACTGCCACAGCAAATGTATATGCATATGGAATTTATGCCAATAATACCTCGACAGCCACTGTTGCAGAAATCGACAATAATAGTGTCCATCTTTTTACTACAGGCACGCCTACATATTCACTTGCCTGTTTTGCAATTTCCAATGCAAGCACAGCAGTACATAAGGTAAGAGGAAATGTTTTCGTGAATGCTGTCGGAGCTCAGGGCGCTACTGCCCGTCATACCTGCTGGTACTCAACAAGTGCAACTGCTATCGGTGGATCTGGTTCTGTATCCAACTACAATGATATGTTTATTAAGAATGATGCCGGCACCTCAGGATTTGTTGGAAGGGGTAATACAACATATTATAATACTGTTGCCAACTGGACTACTGCAACAACCCAGGATGTCAATACAGTCAGCATCGATCCGGCATACACTGGTAACACCAATCTGCATGCCTCTGCCGCAGGGATAAATGCTGTTGCGGGATTTACTCCCCAGGCATGGGTTACTACAGATATTGATTGCCAGGACCGCAGTACAATGTCTCCCGCTGATATGGGTGCAGATGCTTTCAACCTCAATACTCTTGACATGAGTGCCTTTGCTTTGGCGTCTCCACTGTCAACAGGATGTTATACCTCAAGTGAATCTGTAAGCATTACCATTAAAAATAATGGAACTGAAACAGTCGATTTTACTGTAAACCCAGTTACTGTTACTACTAACGTAACCGGAGCAGCTACTCAATCACTTTCGGCAGTTGTTAATACCGGTTCACTGGCAGCAGGTTTAACTCAGGATGTTGTGATGACAACAACGCTCGACATGACAAATGCCGGTACCTATACCTTCAATGCTTACACCACTGTTTCAGGTGATGGGAATACAGGCAATGATGCTATGTCACCGGCAACCCGCACTGTTATTGCCCCAGTGGCACTTCCTCACATACAGGATTTCGATGCTAGTACTAACCCTCCCGCTGGATGGAATACAACGGGTTGGACCATTGGCACAACACATGCTAACCCAGCCACAGGAAACGGGCTTTATAAAAATCTCTGGAGTAGTGCCCCAAGCGGACAGATTATCCTTCCAAAACTTGGCCCGGTATCATCCACTGATGTTTTTGCATTCGATTACAGGTTAATTGCATATACCAGTTATCCTGCTACTGCCTTGCCAAATTCACCAGCCTGGGGGTCTATTGTAGTTGAGATTTCCACCAATTGCGGTGCTTCATATTCCACCCTTGCAACCATTGACGCTACCAATCATGTTTCAACTGTAAATTGGGCAAATATGTCTTATCCGCTCAGCGCCTATGCCGGACAGAATATCCTGCTTCGCTTCAATGCGGCTTGGCTTGCAGGTGATTACTATCTTGATATTGATAATATCAAGGTATTGACACCTCCTACCATTGATATGGGTGCTACTACTCTATTAAATCCATCCGGCACTGGTTGTTATGGTTCTTCTGAAACTGTATCAGTTACAATCAAGAATTATAGCGGTTCACTCATTGATTTCAGTGTGAACCAGGTTGATATTACCTGCAATGTAACAGGTGCAGCTACACAATCTCTTTCAGCATCTCTTACAACTGGAACTCTTGCTGCCGGATCAACTATGAATGTAGATATGTCAACTACCCTGAATATGTCTTCAGCTGGAACTTATACATTCAATGCAAGCACAACTGTAGTTGGCGACGGTACACCAGGGAACAATGCTATGGCACCGGCAACAAGGACTGTAACTGCTGCTTTAGTGGCTCCTTATATTCAGGTTTTTGATGGAAGCACTTCTGCTCCTGCCGGTTGGACAACAACTGGTTGGTCTATTGGAGCAACGCACGCCAATCCTTCATCCGGATATGGACTTTATAAAAATTTATATAGTACCTATCCTACGGGTCAATTTAGTATGCCTAAAATTGAGGGTCTATCATCCAATTCTGCCCTGATTTTTGATTACCGAATCATCGATTATACCTCATATC
Source organism: Bacteroidales bacterium (assembly GCA_016707785.1). Classification (NCBI taxonomy): domain Bacteria; kingdom Pseudomonadati; phylum Bacteroidota; class Bacteroidia; order Bacteroidales; species Bacteroidales bacterium. The sequence continues at coordinate 35,909 of JADJGZ010000012.1, forward strand.
CAACTACTGCAACAGCCAATTCACCAAGTTGGGGCTCGATAAATATTGAAGTATCCACTGATTGCGGGACTACTTTTGCAACATTTGCAACTATCGATCCAACGAATCATATTTCAACTATTTCCTGGGCTACCACGCTTTATCCGTTATCTGCCTATGCAGGACAAAGCATTATTATACGGTTCAACGCAACATGGGCAAGTGGCGACTATTATGTTGACTTTGATAATTTCAAAATTGATGAACTTCCATCATGTATCGCCCCAAACAGCCTGACGGTTTCAAATATAACTTCTGTTGGTGCTGATCTTGGATGGTCTAGCCCTGATTCATTCTTTGATATTTTTATTGAAGCGTCAGGGGCTCCTGCTCCAGGAGCAGAAACAACTCCAACCATTGATAATATTGAAGGAACTAGTTATACATGGTCTGACGGAGTTCCGTCAACCACTTATCAGTTCTATGTTCGTACCGACTGTGGTAAAGATAACACGGATGTGAGTACCTGGGCTGGTCCGTATACTTTTGCAACATTATGTGAGGTTTTTGAAGTTCCTTTTACGCAAAATTTTGACGGTGTTACTATTCCTGCAATTCCCACATGTTGGACAGTTCAGACGGGTACAGTAGCATGGAGAACAACTGATGAAAGAGGAACTAGTCAGCCGGCTGCGCATTCACCCTATAATTGCATGTCGACTTTTTATAACGGTACATACGCTAAGAATGACTGGTTCTTTACTCCAGGCATTATTATGACGGCCGGGGAAACTTATAAACTGTCTTTCTGGTATTTGACTGATGGAGGAACCTATGGTCCGGAAAAGATGGAGGTGAAATATGGCAATGTCCCTAATGCTGCAGGAATGACAGCCGGAGTTATCTGGAATAACACAAATATGATAAATGCTACCTACCAGCAAGCTGTTGCTTATTTTACACCTTCCACAACAGATGTATATTATCTTGGATGGCATGCATATTCGGCTGCGGACATTGATTTTATTGCTGTAGATGATATTGCAATAACTATGACACCATCCAGTACAACCTGGACCGGAACTCTTAGTTCAAATTGGGATGTTGACAACAACTGGAATAATGGAATACCTGGACCTAATACAGATGTGATTATTCCAGGTGGTTTAACCAACTATCCAACATTAACAGCAGCCGGATGGTGCCGAAATTTCACTATTCAGTCAAATGCATCCGGAACCGGTAGTATTCTTGGAAACAATTTCCTTACTATTTCAGGAACGACAACAATTGAAAGGTATCTGACCAAGTATGAAGCAGTGCCTGATTTCATGTTCCATTTCCTGTCTTCACCAGTATCTGGTCAGGCTATTGTACCTGAATTCAAAACTTTGAGCAGTACTAATACCGATTTCTATAAATGGGGCGAAAGTTCCAACTTATGGATCAATACTTTATCTGCACCTGGTACATGGAACACCTCTTTTGAAAACAATTTTGTTGTTGGAAACGGATATATGGTGGCTTACCCTGTTGATCTTACAAAACATTTCACAGGTGTTATGAACAACGGAGATGTTAGTCCTGCTTTATCACATACTCCTGCAGCAAGCGCAGGCTGGAATCTTATCGGAAATCCATATCCTTCTGCTATTGATTGGGATTTTGTAAGTGCAAGCCAGTATACTAGCCTTGACAATGCAGTTTATGTTTGGGACAACGCAAACCAAAACTACCTTACATGGGTTGGAAATGCCGGAAGCCTCGTGGAAGGTATCATTCCTTCGATGCAAGGTTTCTTTGTAAAAGCTAATGCAGCCAGTCCTGCCCTTACCCTTCAGAATGCAGATAGGGTGCATGGTGGTTCAGCTTTCTACAAGAATTCTGGTATTGTTGAGAACCTTCTCCATCTTAGAATCGATGGGAATGCACATCATGATGACGCTTTCATCAGGTTCAATGATGCTGCTACCGTTGGATTTGACAGTGAATGGGATGCTTATAAACTATCATCAGGAGTTTCAGTTCCCAAATTCTACTCTAATTCAAATGATACCAAATATTCAGTAAACACTATGCCAAATAGTAACCTGAATTCCCCGGTATCACTTAACCTTGAAGTAGGAGCTGATGCAGAATACACTGTTAGAATGATTGAGAACACCCTGTCTGCTGATATTTATGTCACACTCGAAGACATAAAAACCGGCACGATGCAAAGGTTAAATAACAATCCTTCTTATACATTCACTGCTGGAACAAATGACGATGCCGGACGATTCCGTTTGCATTTTAAAGATGCTACTTCCGTTGAAGAACCCGGAGTTTTAAATGGTGTTACAGTTTATGCATCCGATGGTATCATCAATGTATTAAATGAAAACCCACTTAGTGGCAAAGTTTTGGTTACTGATATGGCTGGTCGCACTATTACCACGGCAAACATGGTTGCAGGTTCGCCCACACGTATTGATTTCAGAAACCATACCGGGGTATACATCGTAAGTGTAATTACTTCTGCAGGGACTGTAAACCATAAGATTCTTGTTAAGTAAATAACTATCAAAAACCTATACCTATGAAACGTATTCATTATATAATTCTTGCTTCATTTCTTGTAATGATCCTGATACTTGTCGTTCCGCCCACAATGGCCCAGGAACCACCACATCCTCCCACAACTGGTCATGGAGTAACCGGGAATCAATCACCCGGTGGAACAGCTCCTGTTGGTGGCGGAATAAGTATTCTGCTTGCTCTGGGTGCAATGTATGCCGGGAAAAAGGTGTTCCGCAGCAATTCGGAAGAATAGTCTTCGGAAATAGCCTGAAGTCTAACAGGTATGGTTGTCAATCGGCAACTATACCTGTTTTTTTTATTCAATATCTTAACGAGAATTTTTTATACTGAATCGCATGTTAATACCGAAAAGGAGTCGGAAGGATTCTCAAAGCTAAGCCTCCTGGGGAAAGCGATATCAGCGGCAGCGGCAGTTATACTAAAGCATTCAGATTTTTACAATTTTCCTGTAAATTATACTTCCATTCACTGACATCTTTAACAGGTATACTCCGGGGCTCTGTTTCGAAATATCTAATTGTTCAGTGTGGAATCCGGCGGGTCGGTTTTCCTCAAAAGTGAGTACAGATGACCCTTCCTGGCTGAATAATTCAAGACTTACCTTACCGGATCTAACTTGTGAATACCCTATTGTTAGAGAAGAGGTTGCAGGGTTGGGATAGATCTCAATTTCAGTCTTATCCTCTGCTAAATCCTGTTCACCAATGGTATAACAAGTGCCGGGCATATGCTCATCAAGCCAGGAAAGCCTGTTGAGTACCCAGTTCTTTAGGGTGAGGATTTCTTCAGCATAGGTTGCAGGGTATGGCCATGGATTAGGCCAGACATAAACTCCCAGGATCGGCCATTTGATAAAATTCCTGAATTGAGCTTCGTTTAATTGAAGGGCAAGAGAATCAATATAGAAGGTGATATGCTGATTGCTAAGTGAAGAAGCTCTCATATCAAGCCAACGACATTTCAGATGACTTGCATAAAGCGGATCCTGGAGTAGTCGGCCCCACCAGAAGGGAACCTGCCAGTAATCATAAGCACAGGGGAATTGATATGCCCATCCTGTATGTAGATCTCCTTCACAATAATCTGCATTATGCCAGGCAATGTCATAGTCCCATACAGGTCCCATCCTTATTTTTCCACCTTTGCTTTCCTTTTCCTTATGGAAATAAGTGCTTAATCTGTACCCGTCAACATTCTTGCTTATTTCATTTACGATGAAATAATCGATAAAGGTAATTTCCTCAGCATATTTCCGATACCCAATTGCTGTATCAGTAAAATAGGGACCTTCCAGCACTGATTCAAAAGTAGTTACATAATCCTTTATATACTCCTTCTGTTCAGGTACAATATCTTCAGAATGGGGATATTCATATTGTATAAAGATCATTTGTCCGTCAGGATTCACAGGAGGAGGGAAAGGAGATACCCATCCATCACCTCCTGAACCAGTCGACTTATCAACTTTCAGAATATACCCTCCGGTTAACTCATCACCACTTACTTCTTCTGGAAGAAGTTTTGCAATATCAACCCGGTCATTATCTCTTTTAATTTTCTCGGAAAAGATATAGACTCCCAGGTATTCACCATTTATCACCACTTCTGCAAACTTATAACGTGTAGCATAATGACCCATGTTCATCCATGTCTGATATGCCATCACATTCCTGCAAAGGGTTTTATCCGTATAGTTTGCATTCAATATCCAATCGCTCTCTGCAGGCATTCCAAGTAAAGAGGTATCTATTGATTGCCCAAAAATATCCCAGGTCTCAAAGCCATAGCTCTTTTTAGGGAAACTCTGGCTGCTGGAACCCCGAACCTCAATGCCAATAATACCTTCAAATGCTGCGGTATCTGTAAGAAAATTACGCACTCCCGGGCCATTATCAATAATCGCCATATCAACAGGTATTTTGGGATCATCCTGGATGACCTGTCCGTGGGTGTTAATAACAACTATTGGAAGATTAGAAGAATGAAACTGGAAATAGGGCCCGGGAGTATATCCGAAGCTGATGCTCCAGCCAACCATATACCCGGTAAAATTGTTATTTGGAACCAGGTCTTTAACAGTTAATTGCCAAACACCATTCCCATTCTGCCCATTGTTTACTTCACCAATTAGTTCTTCCGGTTTATAGGTCCCATCAAAGGGTGCAGATCCATTTTTTATCGAAGTGGATGCAAAATCATTAAAATATGTAGTGTAATAATTGTCACCGGAACCTCCATTGCCATTTGTTAATAATATTTGCAGCCCGTCAGGCGAAACCAGCTTTACTTCAAGTTCAGCCACATAGGTGTGAGTAATCTTAATACAGATAGTCTCTACACCATAGATAGGTCCGAGGCTCGGTTGCTCAAGATTGGAAACGGTAACAGGGTAATAATTAGTTGTACCATCATTTGTAAGTATCCCCCCGGAACCGCTGTAAGTTTGTCCTGATGAATAAACAGTTGCTAAAAGTAAAACCAGTAGTTGAAGTAGTCTATTTGTCATAAATGCAAAACACTATTTAGGTCCTTTCCGGATGATACATTCCTTGTATTTTTTTTGATTCCAGGAGTTTATCAGGAGCCTAAAATCATTGTATTCACTTAAGCTGATCAGGTTTCTTTCCAAAGAAATGCTTTTATGTATCTCAATGGTTTTTCCTTCCTGGGATATGCTGAAGGAAAATTTTCCAAACGGCTTTTTTACCTGGACACTTTCCTCAGCAGTTATTAATTCAAAACCATCGGGTAAGGTAATAGTGAAATGATAGGATTCATTCGTTAAATATGGTATTTCGAGGGGTTCAACCCTTTTCGACACCAGCTCATTGGCATGCCAACCCTCAATTCCGGAAGAGAGGACTGGAAATTGGATAAAATAATGTTCGGAGATATTCTGGATCAGACTGTTTGATGAAATTTCATAATCAATAGTGGCATGATCCTGATCAAGCTTGTTGACAGTATATGAATTCACATCAGAGGATTCAACAATCCCAGATAAAAGTTTCTTCGTATAGGTTGAATCCTGGGACAGTTTGAAAAATGGGTTATATTTTCCTGAAAGTTGAAGATTGGCCTTTCCTGTCACATTCATTTTTTCATCAGTTGAAAGGGCACAATCTAACTCTGCCATTGCAACTGCAGGATTCTCATGCTTAAACTCAGTTGGTTTTGAAGCCGTGATATGAAATAGTTTTTTATTGAAAAGATTAAAACCCTGGTTATAAGTATCATTTTGAACCGGGGATAAATAAACAGGATCCATCAAGCCAGGGGTTGCCCTGACGAGAAAGCGTTCAGCCTGCAATAAATTAGAACTTTTATTGTCATAGAATAATGCAGGAATCACGGCTATTACTTCCGATGGAATTCCAACAGCATTTAACATTGAACAGAGCAGAACTGATTTTTCAATTTCTGATCCTCCATTACTCTCATAAACCTCCTGGGCTGATCTAACCCTGAAAGCGGCGGCAGATAAAGGAACAGGAAAGTAATTTATTTCATTGGCAACGATATCCTGGATGGCAAGGGCTAATAAAACAGGATCTTTCTTTTCTTCAGCAAGTTTCGAAAGCCTTGCTTTGAATACTTCGGATGTACCATGTTGAAAGGCGGATTGTGTTGCAAAAGACTGGATCTGTTTTAAAAGGTTCTTCGAAGTTGAAAACACAATCCTGGGCCTGTTCTGTTGTTCTTTTGGACGAAAATCTTCCCTCGGAGCTGCAGGTAAATTAGTGAGGTTCCACTTATAAGTAACCCTGTTGCCTTCTTTAACTATAACTGGTTTAACTTCAGTATTATACTGATCCACATTTAAGTTTACTCCCTTTGGTACATGTATAATAAGAGTAAATTTTTCAACAGATGAATTCATCATTAAAGCTTCATTCCCGCTCATCCCTGGTGAATAGTCTTTTGAATTTAATAAGGTATAATCGAAATCAATCACAGCACCCTTTTCAAGTCCGGTATGCGTAACAGCCATCTCCCTGATATGATTAAAGGCTGGTGCATTAACGGCAAATGATGGCAATAACTCATTTAGTGCATTTTCAGGGCCTTTTACGATTGTACCATCCAGCATCGTTGTGGTTGAAGTATTGACTTTTAGTTGCTGGAACTTTGGATTGTAGATGATAAAATCCTCTCCGTGTAGGGTATGAAATGAGTAGTATGTAAGCAACCGGAGTGTGTGGCTGTAATGATACTCCCATGAACCATCAGGTTTAAGGGTATACTCTTTCACTAAGTTTTTATAGACAGCATCAGGTTGAACTTCCTGTGAGGAAACATTCATTTGAATAAACAGTCCAATGGATATGAGCAGGATCGATTTGAAGAAAATATTCATAATGTCAATGATTGAACTATTTAACTTTCACAATTATTGGGGATTCCGAGAGTTTATTCTGATAAATAACGGCATCACGATAGGATTTCCAGTCGGAGGCCTGATAGATACGCTTGGGATATTCGGCATTGAAATGAAAACTAAATGTATTTCCGCTCTGCTTATATCCACCCCTGAAGTTTGCACCCGGACCATCTCCATTTTGGTTTTCCGGAAGGAATACAATCTCTTTCATATTCTCAATCGTCACTTTTTCATTGATTTCTACGGTATGTGAAGTCCGGTCGCGGAAGGGGTATTCCCTTTTTTCCATTGAAGTGCTGAAGGTGAGATGTGGCATTGCTCTCTTGAAAAAACCTATGGCTGTCAGCGGTGTGAAGATTATTTCATCCCGGGTCAGTCGGGCAAAATCAGGAATGCGAATCCTGAAATGAATCTGAATCGGTCCGGATAAATAGGCATATGGATCATCGTATGTTACCTTAACCAATTGTGCCAGGGGGGAGATTTTCAAAACTTCTTTCTCAACAAGGCTCTCCCAATCAGCCTTGTATGATCTCGTAAAAAGCCCCCGGATGGATGCATCAGTCTGCCCTTCAGCGGTAACAGTATATTCTCCTTCCAGGGTGCCATCCGACTGGATCATCGATATTCCCGAGATCCTGAGATAATGATTCTGGGGATTTGAAACAGGTGTCTCAGCCAGGTCGGCTCCTTCCGGTACACCCATCAGGTAATTTTGTTGTTGCTCGGCACTTGACCAGAGTTCCCTGACAAACGGCACCCATGTAGGATCCAGTAAATGATACTTTCCGTCACGCTTCCCTTTAACAACGGTAACACAATGATTGAACTGATCTGCAGGAATATAGTCTATTCTTGATCCGGCCATTGTCATTGCAGGATAGGCTTCAAAACCTGCAGCCCGGAGCATAGTGATTAACATGCCGGCCTTATCCTTACATACCCCGCAGCGATCAGTAAAATTCATCTCACCTGAATGTAAGGTATAGCCTTCGCCTTTCCCCATCGAAATGCCTGAATACCTGATTTCATCTCCTGCCCAATGAGTCAGGAGGGTAACAGAATCTAACTCGGTACGGGCGCTTTTCAGGATATCATTTACTTTATTTCGTATAGCAGGAGTAGACTCAAAACTTCCATAATCTTCATTCACACCATAAAACCATAAAGATTTGGATTGCCAGTCGGCACTACTTGATAGTAAAAGCTTCGGTGCGATATCGGAGGCATCAACAGAGCGGGATTCGCCCTTCCATGGAGTAATATTTTTCTTGGAGAATGAATAGATTAAAGAGGCATCTTTCATCTCAAGCTTCGATGTTACTTCTCCATTATAGAACTCATATTGTAGCGGTTTGTCTTTAGGTACAATAACCTGGTAGAATTTCAATTTTATCGGGTCCGAACTCCAAAAAGGAACTATATCATAAAACTGTCCTTTCATTGGAGGAATATACTTCTCATCATCATCACCCTGCTGGAGTAATGCATAAGTAAAACCTTTTCTGTAAAGAAAAATTTCTACTGCTTCACCCGGCTCTAACCGGCCTATTTCGAGCATCTTTTCCCTGGCTCCCCAGTAAATGGCCCTTGCCGGTGCCGGATAGTCCATTACCATTGATGGATTGACCCTGGTGATGGTTCCATCATTGTGGTAAACACTAATTCCCCTGATTTCAATGTAGGCCGATAGCGGATCGTAATCATACTTAATCACATTCAGATTTTTAGCTCCTGCTGGAGTGAGAACCTTGTAAAGCCTGTGAGTGGTCACATGACTAAGCCCGGTATTTTCAACTGTTACTTTTGTGCTGTCGAAAATAATGAGTTGCCCTGAACCCGGGTAATCAGACCTGGAGCCAGATGCTTTAATCAAATCAGGGATCGTCTGGGCATCAAGGGAAAGGACGGTAATTACTGCAATCTGCAGCAGAAGGAATGCTCTTATCATAGTTCCGGACTTTAGGAATCAAGCCGTGAAATTACTATAAAACTGCTTTAATGATAGGCAGGTGCAAATCAAATATGTATAAAATGCACAGAATGCCTCAAACAGTAGTAAAAACATGATTAATTGCCGGGGTGAATTCGGAATTACCCTAAAGCTGAAAGAGCGAAATTTTGGTTTCGGAAATTGACAGAAGGCAATAGATTTACCTAAACTCCTTTAAACCCAACCAATTTGCGGGTTTCTTCATTCCATAACCTTAAACGCAATGTTCTGAAACTCTGGAAAAGAGTGATAGGCTTAACACTCCCCAGGACGGAGGATTCTTTATGAACCTTTTCAAGGTAATAATTAGGTATTTTGAAACTCAGGTGATGAATATGATGAAAACCGATATTTCCAGTGAACCATTGTAAGACTTTTGGAAGCTTGAAGAATGAACTTCCCTCAAGTGCAACGGTTTTGAAATCCCATTCCTTTTCCTCACTCCAATGAACATCATCAAACTGGTGCTGGACATAAAACATATATACCCCAGCAACAGAGGCAAAATACATAACCGGAATCTGGATCATCAGGTAAGCTTTCCAACCTATTGTAAAGCAAAGAGTTGAAGCAAGAACAAGAATGCCCAGATTCGTAAGATAAACACTTTTCTTTTCCTTTGGAGTGAAACTTTTCCTGGTGAATCGGTTGGCAAAAAAGAACATGAGTGCTGCCCCAAGACCAAACATTACAAACGGGTTTCTGTAAATCCTGTACATGAGCCTTTTTTTGGGAGGTAAGGCCTTGTATTCATTTACCGTAAGAGTCCATACATCACCTATGCCCCTTTTGTCAAGATTGCCTGCAGTCTGATGATGTATATGGTGTGCATGATGCCATCGGTCGTATGGGGTAAAAGAAAGGACTCCCAAAACATACCCAACTGCATCAGCCATTTTTTGGGATTTAAAAAATGCACCATGGCCACAGTCGTGGAAAATAATGAACAACCTAATTACCAATCCCGCAGCTGGTAAGGCGAGGACTAGAGTAATCCAGTAGGAGTAGGACAAACTCACAACCATTAATATCCATAGAATAACATAAGGAATAAATGTGTTGGCTATTTGCCACCAACTTCTTGCCCCGCTTGGATTTTTATATTTTGCTACAACCTTTACCCAAGGGGTTTCAGTCGTTTGTTGTGAAGGAATTTGCACTTGCCTATAATGGATTAATGAATTGACAAAGATACTCATAATATCAATGATATCAGGTAATTACTTATAATGAACCTGTTAAAAGTTCCTAATCTCACAGGCATTGTATTGATTTGCTGATTAATATAAACAACAAACTACTTTGCATCTCCTTTTTCTTAGCTTTGTAAAAAGTTTAAGAAAGTCCTCTCGTTTGTCAGGGGTTAATTGAATGAATAAACATAGGGATACCAATACAAGAATAAAAAATAGAGCCATGAATAAAAGGATCATTCAACTGCTGCTAACTATCAGCCTTGTGCTGCCCTTATTGAATATTAATGCACAAACCACAAGCGATAAGGACCTACGAATGAAGTGGTGGAGAGAAGCCCGCTTTGGTATGTTTATCCACTGGGGACTTTATTCTATTCCTGCAGGCGAATGGAAAGAGTCAAAGGATCATGCAGAATGGATCCGCACTACAGCCGAAATTCCCCTGGAAGAATATGATCAGTTTCTGTCTCAATTCAATCCTGTAAAATTTAATGCTGAAGAATGGGTGAAAATTGCAAAGGATGCAGGTATGAAATACATCGTCCTGACCTCAAAACACCACGACGGTTTTTGCCTGTTCGATTCCAGGTATACTGATTTTGATGTGATGTCAACTCCCTTTAAGCGTGATATCCTGAAAGAACTATCCGATGCCTGCAGGAAATATGATATGCGGATTTGCTGGTATCATTCAATTATGGATTGGCATCATCCTGATTACCTGCCACGACGCGATTGGGAGATGACTCGTTCCTCTGAGAGTGCCGATTTTAACCGTTTCTTCGATTACCTCAAAAACCAGGTGAAAGAAATCATTACCAATTATGGAGATATTTCAGTTCTCTGGTTTGATGGCGAATGGGAAAGTACCTGGAGCCATGAATATGCAGTTAAATTAAACGATTTCATTCGTAGTCTGGATGCTGATATCATCATCAATAACAGAATTGATGTCTATCGCGACGGAATGGCCGGATTAAGCACTCATTCAGAAGCCCTCGGCGATTTCGGCACCCCGGAACAGGAAATCCCCGAGAATGGAATCCCCGGGAAAGATTGGGAATCCTGCATGACTTTGAATGACCACTGGGGGTTTAATAAATTCGATAATAACTGGAAATCCTACCGCGACCTGCTCTATAATCTTGTTGATATTACCTCAAAAGGGGGTAACTACCTGCTGAACGTTGGTCCGACCTCCGAAGGAATCATACCACCCGAGAGCCGGGAAAGGTTAACATTATTAGGAAACTGGATGAAAGTGAATGGTCAGTCAGTTTATGGAACTCAAGCTGGTCCCTTTAAGAACATCAAGTGGGGGAAATGCACACAAAAACAAACTGCTGAAGGCACAAGACTTTTCTTACATGTATTTGACTGGCCAAAAACCGGCAAACTGCCTGTCACCAACCTGGTGAATGAGCCTGTAAAGGCTTATCTCCTTAGCGATCTAAAAGAAACACCTCTCACCTTAGTAAAGAAATCAGGAGGAATGGAAATCTCACTTCCGCTGGTTGCACCCGACTCAGTGAATAGTGTGATCGTCCTGGATATTAAGGGAAGCCCGCAGGTACTTGATAATCCTGAATTCTCATATCGGTACGAGCTTTCAGCCGATAAGGTTGAAATTACCCTGATCTCGAAATTCACGGATCCTAAAGTTGTGATTTATTACACCATCGATGGGTCGCAACCGAATGACAAATCAGAGAAATATTCGAAACCGGTGATGGCGAAACTTCCGCTGGATTTTAAAGCCATATTATACTACAATAACCGAAAACTTGGGGATATTTCCTCAATGTCCTTACCCATATCGTTTGGGAAATCCGTTACACTGAAAAATGAGCCTGCTGAAAAATACAAAGCCGGAGGTAATGCTGCGCTAACAGATGGCAAACAGGGTTCTGTAAAATTCAGTGATGGACGATGGCTGGGAATTGAAGAAAATGACTTCGAAGCTACGATTGATATGGGCAAAAAGACCGCAATACATTCCGCCAGTATCGGCTACCTGGTGAATGTGAAATCATGGATTTTTGAGCCTACAGAAATCAAAATAGAGTATTCAGCGGACGGTAAGGAATTTAAACCCTTACTCAACAAAAAGTTTAATCCGGCCATGTGGAAGACTGCCGATGCAGTGAAAAGGTTCTCAGATGTTTTCCCTGAAGTAAATGCCCGGTATATCAGGTTTACAGCCAAAAACAGGGGAGTGTGTCCTGGCGGTCATCCCGGTGCCGGAGGGAAAGCCTGGGTGTTTATTGATGAGATAATAGTTGAATGACAGTATTGTTTTTACACATTTTTAAGGATTCTTTAACATGTTCAGATTTAAGCCTGCAATGCTCTTCAAAAAAATTAACCTGGTTTTACTGACATTGGTGGGTTTTCTTTCTGCAATGCCCGGAGTCATGGCACAGCAGGATATTAACCTCATTCCTTATCCTAAACAGCTTAAACAAGGTTCCGGATTCTTCCGGATTCTTCCGGATTCAAGAATAGTTCTTCAGGATAATCGACTCACCCAAACACTCTTTTCTGCCTGTGAGCTGATTTCTGAAATCAATAAGGAATTAAGCCTGACGCTTCATGTTGGGAGTAAAGCTGCAAAACAATCTATTTTCATAGGAATTGAAGGTCGCGATGCCTTGGTATCGAATCGAGCGAAACAAGCTGGGATATTGCTTCCTGATTCTGTCATGGAGAAAGATAAGGCATTGGATTTTCACACCGAAGGATATCTGTTGCATATCACTGATGAGGAGATAATCCTGATTGCCCATTCAGAAGCGGGTTTATTTTATGGTGTTCAAACCCTTAAACAATTGATTCGTTCCAACCGGAATGGGAATGAAATTCCTTGCATGACAATCACTGACTGGCCATCATTAAGATATAGGGGATGGATGGATGATATCAGCAGAGGGCCTATTCCCACCGTTGATTTTGTTAAGGAATGTATTCGCAAGATGGCTGAATTCAAGCAGAATTTCTTTACTCTCTATACTGAGCACACTTTTCACCTGGAAAAATACCCTGATCTTGCCCCTCCTGGCACTTTTACAGCAAAGGAAATCGCTGAATTATCCGAATATGCTGCCTGCTATCACATGGACCTCATTGGGAATTTCCAATCATTCGGGCATATGGAGAAGATCCTGGCTAATCCTTTCTTCTCCGGCCTTCGTGAAAACGGGAATATCCTCAATCCTGCCGACGAATCTACTTATCAGTTCCTGAATGATGTGTATGCCGAAATTGTCCCAGCTTATAAAAGTCAGTTCTTTAATATCAACTGCGACGAAACCCAGGGCCTGGGGGAAGGAAAGAGTAAGGCAATGGCCGATAGTATCGGTACAGGGGGTATCTATGCCTATCATATTAACCGGATCAACAAGCTGATGAAACCCTATGGCAAACGACTGATGATGTGGGGCGATATTGCTGTTAATAATCAGGCAATAATTGATCAGTTACCTAAGGATCTCTTAATCCTTTCCTGGGGTTATGGAGCTGAGGAAAGCTTTGATCATGCCATTATTCCTTTTAAACAAACCGGTTTTGATTTTATGGTTGCTCCAGGAGTGGGATGCTGGGGTGAACTATGGCCGGCCATCACAAATGCTGCCGTCAATATTAATAATTATGTCCGCGACGGGGCAAAACTGGGAACCATGGGAATGATGAATACAGCATGGGATGACAATGGCCACAACCTGTTTAACTATAACTGGCATGGATTGGTTTGGGGAGCCGAATGCTCCTGGAACCCTGCATCCCCTCTGACCAATGCAGAGGCAAATATTGAAAGACAGCAAAAACTGAAATTATTCAACACCGCATTTGATGAAGTCTTCTTTAAAACTCCCGGTATTACAAATCAGCTTATCCTCATCGATAGCCTGAGATTTTTGGAAATGAAAGGGGTTGTTTCAGAAAGTGCTTTCTGGCAGGATATCCTTGAATTCTACCCTGAGAATACTAGTCCTGATGGTGTTGCTAAAAATCTTCAGGTGATGGATAAAGCAAAGACGATTAGTAAACAGATTCATCATTACCGTGAAAATGCATCCTTTAATACTGCCATGATGGATGGAGCTTTGCTGGCACTGCAAAGAGTAATATTCACAGCACAGAAGAACATTGTACGCGTCGATCTCTATAATGCCTATCAGTCAAAGGATATAAGCGATATTTTTAAAGTAAAGTCAGAACTGAACGACCTGATTACTGCACTATATGAGATCAAAAAGGAGTATTGCCGGCTTTGGGATCTTGAAAACAGAAGCTGGTGGCTGGATAAGAATCTCAACGACTACAATAAACTGGCCCTACAAATTCAGGAAGTAGACAAAAAGGTGTTCATCGAACCTCTTCCAGAAATTCAGGATGGAAAGCGAGCCGTTGTTCTTCGAACGGTATTTGATGATAAAACCATTGTATTTACGCTTGACGGAAGCACCCCCAATTTTCAGTCTGAAGTTTATAGTGAACCATTGCGCATTGATGGCAATGCAACTATCAAAGCAGCGATACTGGAAGGTCTGAGTGTCGGAAAAGTGTCTGAAAAATCGGTGCTGATGCATAAAGGCATTGGCCGTTTTAAAAGTCTGAACTCAAAATATAGCAGCTATAATCCTGCCTATGCAGCTGGAGGAGAACAAGCACTGGTCGATGGACTAAAAGGATCAGCTTCTTTTTCTGACGGCAGGTGGCAAGGATTCCAGGGTACAGATCTTGAAATTGAGCTGGATTTTAAAACACCCACTGAAATTCATTCTGTTTCATGCGATTTTCTGAGGAGTTCCTATTCCTGGATTTTACTCCCGTCTGAAGTTCAGATATATACTTCTTCTGATGGAACAAACTATAAACTTCTCACCGTGATTGATCATTCCATACCACAGGACGATCAGAAATTACTTATCCATACATTCTCAAAAAAGCTCGATAAGGTGAATAGCCGTTATCTGAAAATCATTGCAAAAAATCCGGGACCATTACCTTCATGGCACCATGCCCCGGGAAATCCTTCATTTATCTTTTGCGATGAAATAATTGTTGAATAAAATTTCTGAAACAGAGTAATAATGGCTGAATCATTAATTCAGTAGTGTTCACAGCCAATTACTCTTAAACAAATGAAGTTAAAGGTCTCTATTTAAGTGCATTTTCAATAGCAACCCTGGCTGCTGCTACATCACCAGCTGCATTCTGATTCCCTTTGAAAACAACTGTACCGGTTTTATCAATGACCAATAACCGGTCGTAAGTAGTATTATAAGTCTTGGCAATTCCGGAAGCCTCAAGAATAAGTGGGAATGTAACTTTCGTGCGCGTTTTGAACGTTTGTACATTCGATTTCGAGCCATCCCAGACATCCAGCCCCAATAGCACAAAATTATTGTTAGAAATAAATGGTTTATATAATTCCGATTCAATATCAGGAGCAGCTGCAATACAATAAGGACAGGAATAGCCAAAAAAGAAAAGCACCAGAACCTTGCCCTGGTAATCAGAAAGACTGACCGAATTTCCCGACAGGTCCATATACTTCATTGACATGACAGTAGAATCAAAAGGATTTGATCCATTGTCTGCAGGAACATCATTTGATTTTTCACATGAGGATAATGTAAAAATCATGATGAACATCAAGGATGCAAGAGCCAGTAAATGTGGCAGTTTAACCTTGCCTGAGGATTGGTTAAAGGTTGCAGAGAAGTTGTTTTTATATTCCATCTTTTATATGCATTAATAAACTGAATTCCAGTAAAATCTTTTAAAATAAACAGATTCATGATAACAATGTTTGAAGAGCCTCTTTAATTGTCAGTATAACATATTTGTATAATTAGAACGCGATTAAGGAAAATTGTTCTAATAACATATCTAGATATATTGTTGCAAATTATCTTTTTATATATTTGTTACCTAGCCAAACATTAATTTCTAACCTTTAACCTGAAGATTTCACCATGGATTTCGAATTTACTGAGGAGCAGTTGATGATCCGCGATGCTGCACGCGATTTTGCCCAAAGAGAACTTATCAAGGATGTAATCGAACGCGATGCAGGTTCAATCTATCCGACAGAACATGTTAAAAAATTAGCCGAACTGGGTTTTCTTGGCATGTTAGTGGATCCGAAGTATGATGGCGGTGGTATGGATACAGTTTCTTATGTATTAGCCATGGAAGAAATTTCTAAAGTGGATGCTTCAGTGAGTGTAATCATGAGTGTTAACAATTCCCTGGTGTGTTATGGACTCCAGGAATTTGGTTCTGAAGAGCAAAAAGAAAAATACCTGAAACCACTGGCAAGAGGAGAAAAAATAGGTGCTTTCCTGCTTTCAGAACCGGAAGCCGGATCAGATGCTACTTCTCAAAGGACTACGGCCGAGGATAAAGGAGATTATTATCTGCTCAATGGTACCAAGAACTGGATCACAAATGGGAATAGTGCCGGCACCTACCTGGTTATAGCCCAAACCAATCCTGAGAAAAAGCACAAGGGTATTAACTGTATAATAGTAGATAGAAATGCCCCTGGTGTCAGTGTGGGCCCGCATGAAGATAAGATGGGGATGAGGAGCAGTGATACTCATTCAGTAATGTTTAACGACGTAAAAGTGCCCAAAGAGAACAGGATTGGTGAAGATGGATTTGGTTTTACTTTCGCTATGAAAACCCTCGAAGGAGGAAGGATTGGTATAGCATCTCAAGCTTTAGGCCTGGCCTCTGGAGCTTTCGAAAGAGCAGTAAAATATTCGAAAGAACGTAAAGCTTTCGGTACCGAAATTGCCAATCACCAGGTAATTGCTTTCAAATTGGCTGATATGGCAGTGAAAATCGAAAATGCCAGGAATCTTTGCCTGAAAGCTGCATGGTTGAAAGATCAACATAAACCATATGGGGTTGCAAGTGCAATGGCTAAGTATTATGCTGCAGAAGTTGCAATGGATATTACCACTCAGGCAGTGCAGATTCATGGCGGGTATGGATACGTAAAAGAGTATCATGTTGAACGACTCATGCGTGAAGCCAAACTCACCCAGATCTATGAAGGAACCTCTGAAATTCAACAGATTATTATCTCAAGGGATCTTTTGAAATAATCGGCAAGGAGTTTAGTATCAGCGACCTCATCGGAGAATAATATTTGTGAAATCCGGATATGAGATTCCATCCTCCACCTGGCGGACTAAATCCCAAGTCTCAAGTCTCAAGTCCCAAGAGTCCAAATCTCAAGTCCCAAGAGTCCAAATCCGCAATCCGCAATCCGACATCAAACATCCGACATCAAACATCCGACATCCGACATCCGACATTAGACATTAGACATACCACAACCCACAAGAACAGAACTTTAAACTTAACCCAGATGAAACTCCTTGTTTGCATAAGTAATGTACCTGATACAACAACAAAAATTAAACTTTCACCTGATGGAAAGTCCATCGACTTGAATGGTATACAGTGGGTTATCAATCCCTGGGATGAACTTGCACTCACAAGGGCTCTGGAATTAAAGGAATTAGCCGGATCGGGAATTGAAAAGGTATCAGTTGCTATAGTGGGAAGTGCTGAAGTGGAACCTACTTTGAGAAAAGCCCTGGCAATTGGCGCTGACGATGCGATCAGAATCGATGTCAATCCTCTTGATGCTTTTCAGGTTGCCTCTGAACTATCTTCCTTCCTGCAAGGTAATCCCTATGAATTAGTGCTGTGCGGTATTGAATCCAGCGATTATAATGGTTCTATGGTTGGTGGTATGCTTGCGGAGTTGATGGGTGTTCCTTCGGTTTCTTCAGTCAGTGCGCTCAACATTCAGGGTAGTACTGTGCTACTCAGCAGGGAAATCGATGGTGGGAAAGAATCTATTTCGATCAATACTCCAATGGTCGCCATCATTCAGAAAGGAATCGCAATCGATCCCAGGATCCCTTCTATGCGTGGAATTATGACGGCAAGGACCAAACCGTTAACAGTGGTTCCTTCAAATGGAAGTAGCTCCTTGACTAAGGTTGTTACGAATAGCCTCCCGGTTCCCAAAGCCTCCTGTCATAAGGTAGATGCAGATAATGTTTCTGAATTGGTCCGCTTACTGCATGAAGAAGCCAAAGTGATTTAACAGAATCAGATTCCTTATTCTGGTAATAGACCCTTAAATAGATTTAAATACTCATTCTCAAAATATTTATCCATGTCAGTCCTGGTATTCATCGAAAACCGCGAGAGCAGATTCACAAAGAGTGCTTTTGAGCTAATTTCCTATGCTTGTCGGATAGCTAGCGACCTGAATACCAGTGTTACTGCTTTATCCATAGGCAATTTAGATGCAGCAGAACTCAATAAGGCCGGTACTTACGGTGCTTCAAAAGTACTTACTCTTCAAAATCCCGACATCACTACGCTAGACAATGTTGTATATACTTCAATTCTTGAACAGGCGGTTAAACTGGATGGGGCAACGGTTATTGTTATGGGTTCAGGATTTGTGGGCAAGGCTATTGCTCCCAGGCTTTCTGCCCGCCTTCAAGCAGGGATGGTTCCTTATGCTACTTCAATACCCTCCTCTTATAACCCCATTACAATTAGAAAGAAAACCTTTTCCGGTAAGGCATTTACCGATATTGAGGTAAATACACCCTTATGTATTATTACCCTAAGCCCGAATTCTTTTGGAGTTCATGAATCTGCGATTACTCCTCAGATTCTGGAGTTTAATCCTGACTTGTCATCGGTAACTTTTAGCACTAAAGTGGAATCAACCGAGAAGTTTAGCGGGAAAATACTTCTTTCAGAGGCTGATATTGTTGTATCAGCGGGTAGAGGAATGAAAGGACCTGAGAATTGGGGACCTGTTGAAGAATTGGCTGAAGTGCTCGGTGCAGCAACGGCATGTTCCAGGCCTGTAGCCGATGAAGGCTGGAGACCCCATGCTGAACATGTAGGTCAAACAGGGAAAGTCATCGCTCCAAATCTTTATTTTGCTTTCGGAATTTCTGGTGCTATCCAGCATGTTGCCGGAATCAGTTCTTCAAAAGTAATTGTTGCAATAAACAAAGATCCGGAAGCTCCTATTTTTGAAACTGCTGATTATGGAATTGTTGGCGACGTGCAGAAAGTTCTTCCCGAATTAATTCAAGCCATCAAAACACTAAAGGCTCACTGATCAAGGAATAAATTCTTTATACCATCTTTGGCCTGATCCTCAAATCACCCTTTTTCGGTAATCCCTGATAATACTCAGGGTATAAAGGATTAATCCTGCCCAGACCAATCCAAAACTAATAATGTAAACCGGACTAAAGGGTTCTTTATAAACTACTAATCCTATGAGTAACTGAAGGGTAGGGGAGAGATATTGGATGAACCCGATAGTGGATAGTGGAATCCTTGTGGCAGCCTTTCCGAACCAAAAAAGGGGAATCGCTGTTACAGGTCCTCCCAGTATCAGTAAAAAGTCGGTGAGCCATGAATGGTTGAGGAACATTCCTGTTCCCTGCTGTTGCACGAACCATAGGTAGTAAATAGCCAGCGGTGAAAGGAGTAAGGTCTCGATAAGCAAACCGGGTAAGGATTCAAGATTTGCCTTCTTCCTGATCAATCCATACACTGCAAAGGATACTGCCAGATAAAGCGATACCCATGGCACTCGTCCAAGATGAAAGGTGAGCCAACTCACTCCGGCAAAGGCTAAGGCTACTGCTATGATTTGTGCTTTCTTCAGCCTTTCACCCAGGAATACCACTCCCAGGAGAACGTTAACAAGGGGGTTTATATAATACCCCAGACTGGCTTCAACAATATGATTATGATTTACAGCATAAATGTAAACAAACCAGTTCCCACCTATCAATAATCCAGTGATAAATAGTAACCCAAGGATTCTTTTGTCCTTAAGATAACCGATGACAGTCTGGTTTCGTGTGGCAAGCAGAATAATAAGCAGAAATGCTACTGACCAGATGATCCGGTGTGCCAGAATCTGATCAGAAGGGACTGCTGATAACATCTTCCAGTATAATGGAAATACGCCCCAGGCACTATAACATGCCAGGGCATAAAATAATCCAGAAAGATATAAGCTGCGCTCTTGCTTAGGCATCATATCATTTTGCTGCGAAGATACTCACTTGTTAATTAACAGATGTGAGAAAGAATTCAACACACAGACACATTGGTCACAATAGAAAGCACCAAGGTTTAGACATCTTTGTCAATTATGGGAATCCTTTGTGTTACTGTGCCTATTGTGGTTCAAATTGGTCTATAATCCCAGGTTTAACAGGCAAGACACAATAGAAACCTTTTAGAAATTCCTAATGTGCCCAATTGTGTCAATTGTGGTTCAAAAACCTCCCTGAAGAGCAAGAATTAAACATATAAAACACAATAGAAAGGCACAATAGTTGATATTATTACCTCTTTTAATTATTAATCATTAAAATATTAAGCAATGAATCAAAGCATTATCAATGGATTAACCAGAAATTATTGGATCCGCAATTGATGTTCATAAAGAATTAGGCCCTGGATTATTGGAGAGTGTATATGAAAAATGTATGGCGCATATACTTAAGAGTAATGGTCATGTGGTAAGTCGTCAGCAAAGAGTCCTTTGTTTTTTCAGGGTTTACAACTTGAAAGTGATCTGAGATTTGATCTTCTGGTAGATGATTTAATTATTGTTGAACTTAAAGCTATTGATTGTATTCTTCCCATTCATGAAGCACAGTTATTAACCTATCTTAAACTATTGAATAAACCCAAAGGCATACTAATTAACTTCAATTGTGTAAATATATTCAGGGAAGGTCAAAAGACTATTGTCACAGAGCTGTTTGCAAAACTTCCCAAAGGATAAGATGAATTAAAATAGAGTCAAAGGTCATTAACAATAATACTGATGTGATCAAAGTGAACCAAATTCTAAGTTACAATAGAAAGGCACTATAGGTAAGCTTCTAAAGTCCCTACTGTGTTCTACTGTGCCTATTGTGGTTCATTGGTCTAAACAGTTTAAACACAGGGCACAGGACACAATAGAAAAACACAATAGGATATAATGAACATCTTTGTCAATTATAGGGAATCCCTATTGTGTTCTACTGTGCCTATTGTGGTTCAAGATTGGTCTATAATCCCAGGTTTAAACACATAGGCAGATAGGACACAATAGAAAAACACAATAGGATATAATGAGCATCTTTGCATTAAAGGGTCCCCTGTGTTCTACTGTGCCTATTGTGGTTCAATATTGATCTAAACAGGTTTAAGGCAGAACAACACAATAGGATATAATGAGCATCTTTGTCAATTAAAGGGAATCCCTACTGTGTTCTACTGTGCCTATTGTGGTTCAATATTGGTCTATAATCCCAGGTTTAAACACATAGGCACATAGGACACAATAGAAAAACACAATAGGATATAATGAGCATCTTTGTCAATTAAAGGGAATCCCTACTGTGTTCTACTGTGCCTATTGTGGTTCAAAATTGGTCTATCATTGCCAGAATTCAACACATAGGCACATAGCGCACAATAGAAATGCACAATAGGATATAATGAACATCTTTGTCAATTATAGAGAATCCCTATTGTGTTCTACTGTGCCTATTGTGGTTCAAGATTGGTCTATAATCCCAGGTTTAAACACATAGGACACAATAGAAAAACACAGAAGGATTAAAGAGAGCGCCTTTTATACTACGACGTTCACAATCTTTTTGGGAACCACAATTACTTTTCTGGGGGTCTTACCTTCAAGCCATTTCTGTGCTTCAGGAGCTGCAAGGGCTGCTTTTTCAACATCAGCAACCGGCATATCAGCAGGGAGTTCCAGCATAAATCTTGTCTTGCCATTAAATGAAACCGGGTAGGTAAAACTATTATCCACCACAAAAGCTGCATTAAATTCAGGAAATTCAGCATCACAAACGCTGCCTGAGTTTCCAAGCAAGTGCCATAGTTCCTCAGCAATATGAGGCGCAAAAGAAGAAATCAATACCACGAGATCCTGAAGTATAGCCTTTTTGTGACATTTGAGATCTGCCAGTTCATTGGTGCAGATCATAAACGTACTTACCGTTGTATTGAAAGAGAAACGTTCAATATCTTCCTGAACTTTCCTGATGGTCCTGTGCAAAACTTTTAGCTCTTCAGGACCGGGAGTTTCATCACTTACCCTGAAATTCAACTGCTCATCATGAAACAGCCTCCAGAATTTTCTTACAAATCGTGAAACGCCTTCAATGCCATTGGTATCCCATGGTTTGGATTGTTCAAGCGGACCCAGGAACATTTCATACATGCGAAGCGTATCAGCTCCATACTTGTCAATCAGATCATCCGGATTTTGAACATTATGCTTCGATTTCGACATCTTCTCCACTTCCCATCCACAAACATACTTCCCGTCTTCAAGAATAAATTCAGCATCCTCAAATTGAGGTTGCCAGGTTTTGAAAGCTGCCGTGTCCAAAACATCGTTGTGCACAATATTCACATCAACATGGATCGGCTGAGAATCATATTTGTCCTTCAGCCCGAATGAAACATAGGTATTACTGCCCTGCACCCTGTAAACAAAGTTAGATCGTCCCTGGATCATCCCCTGGTTGATCAGTTTCTTAAAGGGCTCTTCCACAATTGAATACCCCAGGTCAAACAGGAATTTATTCCAGAAACGTGCATAAAGCAGATGCCCGGTTGCATGTTCCGAGCCTCCGATATATAAATCCACATCTTTCCAATAGCCAACTGCTTCCTTCGAAAAAATCTCTTTCTCATTTCCCGGATCCATATATCTCAGGTAGTAAGCACTGGAACCTGCAAAACCGGGCATAGTATTGGTTTCAAGAGAATAACCATCTGAAGTTTTCCAGTTCTTAGCCCTCGCCAAAGGAGGTTCTCCACTTTCAGTTGGCAGGTAAGCATCCACCTCAGGTAATTCAAGCGGAAGCTGGTCTTCAGAAATTGTATAGGGCATTCCTTCCTTGTAGTAAACAGGGAAAGGCTCTCCCCAGTATCGTTGCCTGCTAAATATGGCATCTCTTAAACGGTAATTGATGGTTTTATATCCAATGCCCATCTCCTGTACTTTCATGATGGTAGCAGGAATTGCTTCCTTCACATCCATGCCATTAATAAAACCACTGTTGATCATCCTTCCCTCTTTTGAATCCAAAGATTCTTCCCATGTTGATGGGTCACTTGGTTCTTGTCCATGAGGACATACTACCTGGACAATCGGGAGATTGAAATGACGGGCAAAGGCAAAATCCCTGCTATCATGACCTGGCACAGCCATGATAGCTCCCGTGCCATATCCCATGAGGACATAATCTGCTATATAAATAGGAATTTCGCTATTATTCAAGGGATTAATGGCATAGGCTCCTGTAAACTCACCGCTAACCTTTTTAACCTCAGTCATGCGCTCGCGATCTGAACGGTTCTTCGACCAGGTCACATATTGAGTCACTCTCTCCTTAAAATCAGAAGTTGTTATCTTTTCGACAAATGGATGTTCCGGAGCCAGCACCATAAAAGTTACTCCAAACATGGTATCTGCCCTTGTTGTGAAAATCTCCAGAAGTTCTTCATGGCCTTTGATTTTGAAAAAGGCCTCACATCCTTCACTTCTTCCAATCCAATTACGCTGGATTTCTTTCAGGCTTTCACTCCAGTCAATCGTATTCAGGCCGGTTAGTAGTCTTTCCGAATATGCAGTGATCCTAAGCAACCATTGCTTCATTTTTTTTCTTTCAACAGGGTGGCCACCGCGAACACTGGCACCTTCACTTACTTCATCATTTGCCAGCACGGTACCTAATTCAGGGCACCAGTTTACAACAGTTTCTGCCAGATAAGCCATTCGATAGTTCATCAGGATTCCCTGCTGCTGCGTTTCATTCATTGCATTCCATTCATCCGAAGTAAATAACTGTACTTCATTACATGCAGCTTGAACATTATGATTTCCAAGTTGAGTAAAAATTTGAACCAGTGAGGATATGCTTTCAGCTTTGTCAGTAGTTTTATTATACCACGACTCAAAGAGTCTGATAAAAACCCATTGGGTCCATTTATAATAAGCCGGGTCACTGGTTCTTACTTCACGATCCCAATCAAATGAGAACCCTATTTTGTCCAGTTGCTCCCTGTAACGGGCAATATTTTTCTCAGTCGTAATAGCCGGATGAGTTCCGGTTTGAATTGCATATTGCTCAGCCGGAAGTCCATATGCATCATAACCCATTGGATGCAAAACATTGAAACCCTTCAGCCGCTTATACCTGCTATAAATATCTGATGCTATATAACCTAGTGGATGCCCAACATGAAGGCCAGCTCCGGAAGGATAAGGAAACATGTCCAAAACATAGAATTTCTGCTTCGATTTGTCAATCTCTGCTTTATATATCTTGTGATCACTCCAGTATTTCTGCCATTTTTTCTCTACTTCCCTGAAATTGTAATCCATATTATGGTTTTATAAGTGGTTGCAAATTAAGCCTTTACAAATTTATGCCTTGCATCTTAAAAGAGTGCAAAAGTAGGAAATTGATCGGATATTTGAGACACTATTCGAAGGCCTGATAAAGTACTCCATCACTCATAACATGCTATTTAACAAATTCTAACATCAGTGGAAAGTTCTCTTTAGTGTCAGGCTCATAATTATTTATTAATTTCGTCAACTTTATTACAGGATGTAATGGCTGAAGATAAACTCAGGAACAGAAGGCTGCGTGCGTCATATTTCACAAGTATTATTAGTATAATGCTTGTGCTTTATATGTTGGGATTGCTGGGACTTATCATCCTGCATGCCAGTAAGCTCTCGGAATATGTTCGTGAAAATATCAGCATAACAGTCTTGCTCAAGGAAGATGTGAATGATGAAATGGTATTGAATTTCAGGCAGCGACTGGAACAAACCGGATATGTTAAGTCTTCCCGTTATATCACCAGGGACGAAGCAGCAAAAGAACTTACAAAGGATTTGGGGGAGGATTTCGTTCAATTCCTGGGATACAACCCTCTTCCTCCAACAATTGATCTTCAGTTAAAATCGGAATATGCCAATACGGATAGTATTGCAAAGATTGAAAAAAGACTCATTACAAACAGGATTGTAAAAGAAGTTGTTTACCAGAAGTCTCTGATCGATGAAGTCAATTCCAATATTAGTAAAATAACATTGGTAATATTGGGTTTCAGCCTGATATTATTGCTGATTGCTATTATCCTGATCCACAATACTATCCGGCTTTCTATATATGCACGCCGTTTTATTATCAGGAGTATGCAATTAGTGGGAGCAACGGAAGCTTTTATCCGTTGGCCTTTTATACTTAGAAGCATGTTGCATGGACTTTATGCCGGGATTCTGTCTGTTGCCCTCCTTGTTGGCACATTATGGCTCGCTCAGCAAAAAATACCTGAATTAGTGAACCTTCAGGATTCTTACCAATTTGGTCTCTTTTTCCTGATGATTCTTCTGGCAGGTATTATCCTGTCAGCATTTTCAACCTTATTTGCAGTCCGCAGATTCCTCAGGATGAAATCGGATTCACTCTATATGCACTGAAAATTAACAATGTAATTAAATATGGGGATTATGACAAAAGATGTAAGAACAACCCAGGCTGCTCCGGCAAAAAAGAAAACAGATGAACAAGCTGTGGAATTTGCTTTTGGAAAAGAAAACTATATACTTCTTCTCATTGGAGTTGGATTGATCGCTTTGGGTTTCATTCTGATGGTAGGTGGAGGTTCAAAAGACCCCAAAGTATTTAATGATGCCATGTTTGACTTCCGCCGGCTCACCTTAGCCCCAATTCTTATCCTGGCTGGATTTGTTGTTGAAATCTTTGCCATCATCAAGAAGCCAAAGGATTAATATGACCTGGATCGAAGCAATTATTATTGCCATAGTCGAAGGAATAACCGAATTCCTTCCCGTCTCCTCTACCGGCCATATGATAATTACTGAAGCCTTATTGGGAATGGAAATAGATGAGTTCACCAAGGCTTTCACTGTAAATATTCAATTCGGTGCCATTCTCTCTGTTGTTATCTTGTATTGGAAGCGCTTCCTTCAAAGCTGGACTTTCTACCAGAAATTGTTTATTGCTTTTTTGCCGGCAGCAGTAATTGGTTTCCTTGCAGGGGACTTCATTGATAGCCTTCTCGAAAATGTAATGGTTGTGGCAGTTATGCTGTTATTAGGCGGCATTCTTCTTCTTTTTGTAGATAAATGGTTCAATAAACCGGGGGATAATCAGGAAATCACTTACAAAAAAGCTCTTTGGATTGGTTTCTGGCAATGTATAGCTATGGTACCTGGTGTTTCAAGGTCAGCAGCTACAATTATCGGAGGGATGCAACAGAAATTAAGCCGGACAAATGCAGCAGAATTTTCTTTTTTCCTTGCAGTTCCTACAATGGCTGCAGCCTCTGCCTATAAGCTGATCAAAGATTATAAGCATTTTAATAGCGATAATATTGATCTTTTGCTGGTTGGAAACCTGGTGGCTTTCGTAGTGGCAATGATTGCTATTAAAACTTTTATAACATTTCTACAGAAACATGGATTCAGGCTCTTTGGATGGTATCGTATCGTCCTTGGACTTGTAATAATAGTCCTCCTGTTAATGGGAATCGACCTTAAAGTAGTCTGATAGATCTAATTAATTAACCCTTGCCGTCCTCAGTTGGAGTTGGCTTTAATCTGCAAATTTTGTTCGATTTCGAAAAAGGAGAAATCCTGTTGGTTAATAAACCTTATCGATGGACCTCCTTCGATGTAATTGGTTCAATCCGATACTTTTTCAAAAAGGAACTTGGAATTAAGAAATTCAAAATAGGTCATGCCGGTACCCTCGACCCGCTTGCAACTGGCTTGCTTATACTCTGCACGGGTCCCGCTACCAAAAGAATTGAGGAATTTAAGGATTTTGACAAGGAATATACAGGCACTTTCACATTAGGCGCTACCACTGCATCTTTTGACCTGGAGAAACCTATTGATCAGACTTATCCAATTGAGCACATTACTGAAGAAATGATCAGTAAAGCAGCTATAAGTCTTACAGGTAATATTGAACAGGTACCTCCGGTTTTTTCAGCTATTAAGGTTAATGGCAAAAGAGCTTATAAATATGCCAGGAATGAACAGGAGGTTGTCCTGAAATCGAGGTCGGTCAGCATTCCCTTATTTGAAATAACTCGGATCGCCTTACCTGAAGTTGACTTCAGGATTGTATGCAGCAAGGGTACCTATATTCGATCAGTAGCCAGGGATTTTGGACTCGCTTTAGAGAGTGGTGCCTATCTGTCAGCCTTATGCAGAACAAGGGTTGGGCCTCATGAATTGAAGGATGCATACGAAGTTGATCAATTGAAGGAGTTGATACTTTCCCAACAGCCGGTTCAGCCGGATAGCCAGTTGGAAGCATCGATAACTGAATGATTTCCAGATTATCCTATATCCTTAATGATTGATATGATTTATTTTTGTTGAAGTGCTGTTTTCGTTTCAGGAATGCAGAACTTTGAGTGTCTTTTATAATTAGATATCATGAACTCAAATCATTCCCTCCTGCAAAACCTAAAGTCATTCCTGGTTCTGATTCTGATTCCTTCAATCGCTTTTTTATTAAATCATGCCGATCGAAACCGGATTTCATCCAGGGTATCCTATGAATCTTTCCTTCATACAACAGCTGGACAACTAATGAAGGAATGCCGTACTAAAGGACTGTCCAGGCCTGACCTTCCGGAACAGGCTGCATTGCAGGAGTACTTCATGACTCTGGACCCATCTCTGGGAAGAGTTCCTTCAGAACGGCTAATGAATGCATTTCATAAACTGAATGAAAAACAATTAAAATCAACGGCTTATCAATTGCAATGGCTTGGGAAGTCAGTTGTAATGGGTGGACGAACCAGGGCAATCATGTGGGATCCAAATGATGCAACCGGTAAAAAAGTATGGGCAGGCAGTGTTACCGGAGGATTATGGTATAACCCCGATATCACTTCTGAGATTTCTCTGTGGCAACCAGTGAGTGATATGTGGCCAAATATGGTAATCAGCTGCATCACTTCTGACCCTAATAATCCGTCAACTTTTTACGTGGGAACAGGAGAATCACAAACAGCCCTTATAACTTATCGGGAATCGTCCGGCAGGGGAGTGGGGATATGGAAAACAATAAATGGTGGACAATCATTTTCTTTGCTGGCAAGTACTGCAGATTTTGCTTACATCACAAAGCTGATAGTCAGGAATGAAAATGGAAATAGTGTGGTATATGCCGGTGTTGTTTCAGGCACCTATAAAGGTAGCATCTGGCAAAGTCAACCGTCTGATGGATTATTCCGGTCCGCTGATGGTGGGGCTTCCTGGCAGCAGGTCTTACCGGACATTACAAATGAAAGTGTTCCTTATGCCCCTGCTGATGTGCAATTGGGTGCAGATGGCCGAATATTTGTTGGCACAGTTGCGAATATTGAAGGTAAAGGTGGAGGTACCATCTTATTTTCTGACCTGGGGACACCCGGCTCATGGACAGAATATACGGATATACGCACTATCATTGAAAATGATCCGCTCAATAGTCAGCCTTACCGCGTTGTTCTGGCACCTGCACCATCCAGCCAGAATATTATTTACGCAGCTATCTCATCTGGTACTCTAAGCCCCACTACAAACCCGGTTTATAAAGGATATTATTTAGTTAAGTCTTCAGATAAAGGGGTTACCTGGCAGCAAATCAATACACCTGATGGCGGAGGAGACTGGGCAAACCTGGCCTGGCATGCAATGGATATTGCTGTCGACCCTAATACTCCTTCAACGGTTTATGCAGGCGGATTAGACATGTACCGCACTACAAATTCAGGTACCAGTTGGGAGCTACTTTCTGATTGGTCACTAATGTATTACGGTGGAGGAGATAATTATCTTCATGCTGATCAGCATGTAATTGCTTATAAGCCGGGCTCTTCTTCCGAAATGCTTTTTGGGACCGATGGAGGTGTTTTTTATTCAAATAATGGGAATGCCGTCAAACCAGTATTCAGTCAAAAAAACAAGAACTTTAACACATTACAGTTTTATACTTGTGCAATGCATCCGGGAGCCGGAACCGAAAAATACTTAGGGGGCTTGCAGGATAATGGCACTTTATTGTATAAGGGAACTCCTTTATCAATAAACGATATGGTAACCGGTGGAGATGGCGCTTACTGTTTCTGGGATCAGGATGAGAGCAATCTCACCATTACATCATATTATTATAATAGATACACAATTTTTAATAATGGCTTCCAGGCGGGCTATGTTGATGCCTATAGTGGAACATTCATTAGTCCAGCTGATTACCATCATTCCAGGAATACTTTGTATGCTAATGCCGTAGATCTTTGGGGAGGAAATGCCAACACAATACTCAGGGTAGCTAATATTCCTACTAGCGGATATAGCTTCATTAATACCGGGACCTCAACTACGGCCTACTATTCCGCTGTGAAAGTTTCACCTTATTCAACAGCTGGGAATACCAGGATTTTTCTTGGAACTGTCTCCGGCCGACTCTTTAAGCTTGAAAATGCGCAGGCATCTCCTCTGTCAACCGAAATTGGAAGCCCTGATTTCCCCCCGGCTAACATCTCCTGTATCGAAATCGGGGGTTCAGAAGATACTCTGCTAGTCACATTCAGTAACTATGGAGTCTCTTCAATCTGGCAAACCTGCAATGGGGGAACTGACTGGAGAGAGGTGGAAGGTGATTTGCCGGATATGCCGGTTCGATGGGTAATTTATCATCCCCAAAATCCTAACCAGGCTATGATCGCTACAGAGTTAGGTGTTTGGACCACAAGTAGTTTGCAGAAAGAGATTGTTTACTGGCAGCCTCAAATCAATGGAATGGCCAATGTAAGGGTAGATATGCTGAACTTAAGAAAATCCGATTTAACTGTTCTTGCAGCAAGCCATGGAAGAGGACTTTTTACCACTACATTTTCATATGATGTAACAACGGGTGTCAACCAGCAATTAGCGACTTCCTGGAATGTATATAGTGATGGCGGGAAACACAGCTTAATCATTCAGAATCCTGTTTCCTCAAAGCCTTTTTCAGTTTGTATTTATACTTTGAGTGGAATAAAAATGTTTGAGACGGAAATCCCTGAGCTTACCAATGGATATAATCTGGAGATGACACCTTCAATGAGGGGAGCATTTGTTGTTGAAATTAATCAGAATGGTGTCCGGAAATATTCAGGTAAGGTTTTATTATGGTAGATTAACCTTTGAATAACGAACTTGTACAAGGCCTGAAGGATAACTGATGCATTCATTGAGTTTCAGATGCCTCAATTGATCCACTTTCGCGAATAATGGTTTTCCTTTACCAAGAATAATTGGGTGAATGGAAATAATGTAATCATCGATCAGCCCGGCATTTTCCAATATCGCTGCGATCTCTCCACCCCCAACCAACCATATGTTTTTTCCTTGACTATTTTTCAACTCCTGAACAAAAGGAATAATATCCTCATGAATATATTTAATTTCAGGATGAGGTTCAGGATGCTGATCCCTGCTGAAAACGTAATTCTTTTTTCCCGAATATGGGAATTCTTCAAACCCTTTAATAATATCGAAGGTCTTACGGCCAGTTAAGGTAGCGTCGATGGATTCATAGAATTCCTCGTAACCGTAATCAGCATCAGTAAATAGCCAGCTGATATCATCTTTTTCAGTTGCGATAAAACCATCCAGACTACAAGCAACGAAATACTGCACTCTTCTCATCGCGGCATTCAATTATTTGAATGAACCAATGGCTTTTGCAAATCCGTTATCTGATCGGAGATAAATAGGATAGAATCCCTTGTCATCAAAGAGGTTTCGTGCTATGAAAGCTTTCATAAGTTCACGGATTTTCCCTGACGAAGTCACAATTTCACTCTGGGTGGGTTTGATGCCGTTTTTTTCAGCGAAACTGATGAATTCCTTATATACTGCTTCTGAAATGACAAACCCACTATCAAAGGAATTCACCTCTTTGAAACGTTTGAACTCCTGTCTGTGAAGGTCAGTATAATCAAAAGCAAATTGGTACAGTATACCTTTGTTGAAGGATTCATTGTAGAATTTGAATTCAGGTCTTCTTTCAAGGGGAATAAAAACATCAGGCATAATTCCTCCACCGCCATAAACTGTTTTACCGGCTGGAGTTTTATATTTGAGAGAATCAACCAGCTTTACACTATCAGCATTTTCAAGTTCTCCATCTTCATAACGATGATAGTACTCCATATAATAGTCTTCGGTTCCGTTAGTATATGGCTTTTGAATGCATCTTCCGGTAGGTGTATAATATCGCGCCACTGTTAAGCGCAGAGCAGAACCATCAGAAAGATTGATCTGTTCCTGTACAAGTCCTTTCCCAAATGACCGACGCCCAATAATTGTCCCCCGATCATTGTCCTGGATTGCACCTGCCACAATTTCACTCGCTGAAGCTGATCCTTCATCAATCAATACTGTTACAGGCAAATCATCCCATTCCCCTTCAGAAGAAGAACTGGCTGTTTGTTTTGGACGATGCAATCCCTGGGTATAAACAATAATTTTACCGGCAGGAAGAAATTCATCGGCAACGGCAATGGCTTCATTCAGGTATCCTCCGGAGTTTCCCCTCAGATCAAGGACAAGTTTCCTGACCCCTGATTTTTTCAGATCCTGCATGGCTTTGACTAATTCCTCATGTGTTGTGGCACTGAACTTGCTCAGTTTGATATATCCAATATCTGATTTTACTTTATAGGAAATGTCCACACTCCATGTGGGAATAGCGGCCCTTGTAATAGTAAAATCTATAGGCTTGTGAAGTCCCCTTCTGAAAATAGTAACTTTAACCTTTGTGCCTTTGGGGCCTTTCAGCTTTTTCATCACCATCTCATTTGTAATCTTGATATTCGAAATAGCTGTATCATTCACTTTTATAATCCTGTCACCTGCCAATAAGCCCAGTTTCTCCGAAGGTCCGCCAGGTACTGTATTTATAACCATAACCGTATCTCTTTCAATCCTGAATTGAACACCAATGCCATCAAAGTTACCTAGCAGAGGATCATTGGCGTCATGAAAATCAGATGCAGAAATATACTGGGAATGAGGATCCAGGCTCATCAACATCCCATCAATTGCCTCTCTCTGCAGGTTCTCCGGATTAATGGTATCAACATAATTCTGATCAATAAAATGAATGAGTTCATTAAGTGTATTCTTGCTACTGCCCAACTTGACCAACGGGTGTTGCAATGAGAAAGATACTCTCACCAGGTAGTAACCCAGGACAATTCCGACAATGAGTACAAGTGCAAATGCTATTGGAAGATAAATATAGGGACGACGGTTTCCTTGCATCAGTGAATAATTAAGTTAAAATCATGGCTAAAACATATGTGCCATAATGAATACAAAACTATACAAAATCAGTGTTGTATAATGTCAGCACTTGTTAAATAGAGTTAAACAACAGTGACTAAGTCAAATCCAACTCTGAAAGGTAAGATCATTTTTCTACTTTTGTGGACAACGTTTTTAAGACAGATTCATAAGTGGTTATTAATTTAAAGTCCTTCACTGAATGAGTAAAGGAAATCTGGTTGTGGATATGGGTAATACCCTCACTAAAGTAGCTCTTTTTGAAAACGGGCAACTTCAGGATTTTATCCGTTTACCAGGTTCCGATTATGAACAATTAAATAAGATATTTCAAAACTACCCGGATATACATGCATGTATGATCTCATCAGTTGGTGAGACTAAGCAGGCAATCTATGCCAAAGTGATTACGAATTGCAAATTGATGTTTCTGGATAATTCAGTCATGTTGCCATTCGTAAATAAATACTCCACTCCCTTAACTCTGGGAAATGACAGGTTGGCTGGAATGGCCGCTGCAAGAGAATTATTCCCAGGGCAGGATGTATTGGTTGTGGATACTGGCACTGCAATTACATTCGACCTGATGAATTCTTATGGTGAATATCTTGGTGGTTCAATTGCACCGGGTATTGCGATGCGTTATAAGGCTCTGCATACTTTTACTCAACGCCTTCCGTTATTAGAGATGGATCAGGATAATGTTCCATTGATTGGAAATTCAACCCTTCAATGTATTCATTCCGGTGTTTTAAATGGCGTTGTCCATGAGGTTGAAGGCATGATAAACAGTTACTTGGAGCAATTTCCAGACTTGAATATTATTTTAACCGGAGGAGATCAGAATTATTTTGATAAACAATTAAAAATTAAGACCTTTGCAGCCCCAAATTTGGTCCTTTTTGGACTCAACATTTTACTCAACTATAACCTTGAGAATCAAGAACTATAAAAAATTAATCCTTTCATTTGCCATTGGATTAATGCCATTTGTACTGTTGTCACAAACAGGGAATACGCCTTATTCCAGGTATGGAATTGGGAAATTGTATTCTAATAGCAACAGTTATTATATGGCAATGGGAGGATCTGCTATTGGTGTCCGGAGCCCCTTGTTTGTTAATCCATATAATCCGGCTTCCTATACTTCTTTTGATAGTACAAGCTTCATTTTCGATGCGGCTATGTTTGCAAATGCGGTAACATTAAAGACTTCAGCAGCCTCAGAGAAGCTGAATGATGCCGGTCTTGCCTATATTACCATGGGATTTCCAATAACACGCTGGTGGAAATCCAGCCTTGGTGTTCTCCCTTATTCAGTGATGGGATACAAAATCGGGATTGATAGTGTATTGTCAGGGTTTGGTAAGGTAGAATACAGTTATTCAGGAAATGGTGGATTAAACAGGGCATATATCGGGAATGCATTCCAGCCGTTTAAGAATCTTTCAGTAGGAGTGAACCTCTCCTATATCTTTGGTACTCTTGATAAAGAGCGTTCTGTCAGTTTTCCGGATTCAACCTATATTTTCGGCTCCAAATTAATCAATTCAACTATTGTAAGGAATCTGCACCTGGAGTTCGGCTTACAATACCACGATATTTTGAAAAACGGAACATCACTTACTGCAGGATTGACTTTCAGCCCTAATCAGTCATTGGGTACAACTTACGACTTCCTTGCGGTAAGTTATTTTCATAATTATACATCCAACCTGGATGTTACTACTGATACAGCAGTATTTGAATCAGGGAAGTCCGGCAGCATCGGGATTCCATTAAGTATTGGAGGTGGATTTTCACTTGCAAAGCAAAATCGATGGTTGGCTACTGCAGATATACAATACCAGAAATGGGAAGATTTCAGTTTTCTGGGTTCTTCTGGTTTACTCAAGAATAGTTTAAGGATTTCTGTTGGCGGTCAATATAAACCTTCACCCCTCGATATCGGGAAATACTACAATAGAATCAATTACAGAATGGGATTTAAGTTCGAACAAAGTAACCTCGAACTGCGGAATACCAGGTTGAATGATTTTGGCATAAGTTTTGGAATAGGATTGCCTATGAAGAAATCCCGTTCAACCGTGAACCTGGCAATTGAACTAGGAACTTTCGGTACTACCGATAACCAGTTGATCAAGGAAAATTACTTCAGGTTTACAGTTGGAGCCTCAATGTTCGAAAAATGGTTCCTCAAAAGAAAGTACGATTAGATTTTTATCAAAATCCACACAAAATGAAAAAGGGTAGTTTAATAGTTCTGGTCTTCCTTGCTTTTGCATTACTTGCTGGAAGTCAGTTGTTTGCGCAACAGGGTGGTAAAATGCCTAAGTATGGAAATGATAGTGTGCAATGTGTTACGCATCTTTCACTCTATCGGGAATTCTATAAGCAAAAAAACTTCGATGATGCTATTCCGCATTGGAGATGGGTATTTGCAAACTGCCCATTGGCCAGCCAGAATCTTTATATCGATGGTTCTAAAATTGTCGGGTATATGATTGGGAAAGCCAAAGATGCTGCTCAAAGAAATAAACTCATTGATACTTTGATGATGGTTTATGATCAAAGGATCACCTATTTTGGCAAAGAAGGGTATGTTCGTGGCCGTCAGGCAATGGAACTTAACAATTTCCGTCCTCAGGATACACTTATAATCTACAATTACCTTCGCCAATCAATTAGTCTGGAAGGACTGAATTCTGATCCACTCATTACATCCAGCTATTTTATCATCACCGATATGCTGGTGAAAGGGGGCAGGTATCCAAGCGACACTTTGGCATCAGCTTATGACGACCTGAGTGATCTGGTCGATATGAATATGACTGAAAATAAAGCTGATTCTGTCAAGTTTGCTTCCTGGAACAATGTTAAAGCCACCCTTGAAACAATTTTTGAACCTTATGCCACCTGTGATCAATTAATCAGGATCTATACCAAAAAGTTTGAGAAATCACCAGAGGATACCAATTTATTGAAGAAAATCACCAGGATACTGGATAAGAAAGATTGCACCAAGTCAGAACTTTTCTTCCAGGCTACCGAAACCCTGCACAAAATCAAACCAACAGGTCAGTCTGCATACCTCATGGGTATGATGTATTGGAAAAAGGAAGACAACACCAAGGCGGAAAGTTATTTCCTTGAAGCTATTCCTTTGATTGAGGACACGCAGAAAGCAAAAGTTTACTATTATTTGGCGATTCTGAACTTTGACCGGAAAAGTTTTAGTGCTGCACGTTCTTATGCACTTAAAACATTGGCAATCAATCCTAATGATGGGAAATCATATATGCTGATTGGGGATATGTACGCCAGTAGTGCAGCCAGTTGCGGTTCCGATGAAATTAGTGAAAGAGCAGCCTATTGGGCAGCAGTGGATAAGTATAATAGGGCAAAACAAGTTGATCCCACTGTTGCTGATGATGCAAACTCTAAAATTGCCACTTATTCCAGGCATTTTCCTTCACAAGAGAGATTATTCTTCCACGATATTAAGTTGGGCGAAAGCTATACCGTTGGCTGCTGGATTAACGAAGTTACAACAGTAAGGGCTGCTCATTAAACAATTATATCTTCCTTCTGCAATGGGCAATCGTAGTCCCGTTATTATTAAAAAGATTTCTTTTACCTGCATTGTTGTCATCATCATGGCAACAATGCTTTTTTCATGCAGTAATGACATTGAAAAAGTAAAAGAACTTACCACACTGGATTCAATCCCGGATATTACAGTTAAAAAGATTAAAGTGAAGCAGAGTGAAGGGGGTATAATTACCTTAGAAATGATTGCCCCTAAACTTCAATCTTATCAGGGGAAAGATCCATATACTGAGTTTCCTGAAGGAATCAGGATTGTTTTTTTTGATTCGTTGATGAGGCCTAAATCCGAATTAACAGCGAAATATGGGATCAGTTGGGATAATAAGAAGATCATGGAGGCAAAAGGAGATGTTGTAGTGAAAAATTATGCAAAGCATGCTCAATTAAATACAGAACATCTGACCTGGGATGAGAATAAAAGGAAAATGTTTTCTGATCAGTTTGTTAAGATTTCTACACCGGAAAAAATTATCACAGGAAAAAGCATGGAGTCAGACGAGGTATTTGATAATTGGGTAGTGAGGAATGTTTCAGGGACTTTCTATGTTAAGGAGCAGCGCTAATCAATACGGTTATCCAACCTGTATCGCATCATAAGTAAATATTCCCTTATATTTGATAATGAATATCAGGAATGAAGTCCTGCCATTTTTAAACCATTCATGGATTTAGGTCTTACAATCATCTTAACACTCGTTTTTTCTGCATTCTTTTCAGGAATGGAGATAGCATTCGTGAGTGCCAATAAGTTAAAAATTGAATTAGACAAAAGTAAGGGCTTTGTATCAGCAAAAGTCCTCTCCGGTTTCATGCAGAAACCCTCCGGTTTTATTGGTGCTATGCTACTTGGAAACAATGTTGCTTTGGTCATCTACGGAATTGCAATGGCATCATTACTTGATGCTTTTCTGCTTGCTTATCTGCCCCCATTTTTTCATTCAGAGGCAACCATACTGCTGCTGCAAACCATTCTCTCAACATTAATAATCCTGATTCTGGCTGAATTTCTCCCCAAAGTACTTTTTAGGATTAATCCCAATGCCCTGTTAAACTTATTCGCTGTTCCGGCATATTTACTCTACCTATTGTTATATCCATTGATTTACCTTTTTATCGGGATCTCTGAATTTATACTTAAACACCTGGTAGGAATAAAAACAGGGATTCAGGGATATCAATTTACCGCACTTGACCTGGATGAATATATCAGGGATTTTTATTCGCCTCAAACAGATCAGCAGGAAGGTGAGCAAGAAATCCAGATGATTCAGAATGTTATGGATTTTCATGTCACGAAGGTTCGGGAATGTATGGTTCCCCGAAATGAGATTGTGGCTGCAGATGAAATGGATTCAATACAGGAATTACACTCAATATTCCTTGAATCTGACCATTCGAAAATATTAGTATACCAGGGTACAGTCGATCATATTATAGGGTATGTCCATTTATATGACCTTTTCTCCAAACCAGCTACAATTAAACAAGTTGCTAAACCTGTTCTGCTGGTTCCGGAAACTATTACTGCCAGCAAAGTATTGAATATGCTGATAGAACAAAGAAAAAGTGTCGCCGTTATTGTTGATGAATTTGGGGGGACAGCTGGTATGGTCACCACAGAAGACCTTATTGAAGAAATTTTTGGAGAAATTGAAGATGAATTTGACCTGGAAGAATTCACTGAGAAACAAAATGATCCCAATGAGTTCATTTTTGCCGGAAGACTTGAGATAGATTATCTTAATAAAGAATACTCCCTCGAATTACCGGAATCTGCTGAATATGAAACTTTGGCTGGTTTAATTATACATTATCACCAAAGTATACCTTCAGTCGGAGAACAAATAAGTATTCTGGATTTAACTTTTACAATTCTCGAAGCCACAGAAACACGGATAGAAAAAGTACAGTTGAATCTTATTTCCAGATAGCTTTCCCAATTTTGAATCAGACGGGTTTACCTATCTGGATACAATATTCAGGATATAGAACCATTTTATCCTATAAATATTTCCTGTTACCATGGCAAAACATCTAATTCCTTCATTCATAAATATTTTAATACTCCTTTAATTCACTTAAATATCAAATATATTTTTCAACTTCCAGATTTATTGTAAATTTGCACCTCTTTTTCAAAAACTATAAAAAAATACAAATGGCTATTATCGGAGAAATTCGTAAACATTATTGGTTACTTGTCGCCATTATTGGTGTTGCACTTCTACTCTTTGTTCTAAGTGATTTTTCAAGGAAAAGGACCAAGCAGACTACGACCATTGGAACTATAGCCGGAGAGAAGGTTTCTGCTATGGAGTTCAACAAGAAGGTTGAAGACAATATTGAAATTCAGAAAGCTAACACTGGCAAGCAAAACCTTACTGCTGATGAGGCGTTCCAGATCCGTCAGGGAACCTGGCAACAAGTTCTGAATGAGGTCATAATGAATAAACAATATGAGAAACTGGGGATCTCTGTTACTAAAGAAGAACTGAGTGACCTTATCAGGGGTAAAAACCCTCACTCATATATATTACAGAGTTTTACAGATCCAAACACCGGTAAGTTTGATCAAAAGGCTGTAGATAACTTCCTCCAGAATCTGGATAATGTTGAACCTGCTATGAAGGCTCGGTATTTATCCATGGAAAAAGCTATCAAAGAAGATCGTTTGACTAACAAATTCAATAATCTGCTTATCAAAGGGTTTT
Organism: Bacteroidales bacterium; assembly: GCA_016707785.1. Taxonomy (NCBI): domain Bacteria; kingdom Pseudomonadati; phylum Bacteroidota; class Bacteroidia; order Bacteroidales; species Bacteroidales bacterium. Next base: position 74,847 of record JADJGZ010000012.1, read on the forward strand.
ATGTTCCTACTGCTTTCGCCAGTCGTAATTATGATGAAACCAACAAAATGGCCCAGGTCCGTCTGACAGGTGTGCGATATCAGATTGTTTCTGATAGCACGGTAACGGTTACTGATGCTGATTATGAAAAATATTACAAGGAAAACAGCTTCCGTTATGTCCAGGATAAACCTGTCCGTGATCTGGAATATGTTCTTTTTGACCCAAAACCATCAGAAGAGGACATGATGAAAATCAAGAGTGACATAAAAATGCTCTACGAAGAATTTGGAGCTGTTACTGATGTCCCTGGTTTTGTTAACGCTAATTCGGATACCCGATATGACAGCACCTGGAAAAAGCGTGGCTCTTTTTCACCTTATATTGACTCATTGCTCTTTAGTTTACCTATCGGTATCGTAATGGAACCATTCGAGGATAATGGTATGCTTAGAATATTCAGGGTTGTAGATAAACAAGCAAGACCTGATTCATTGAAAGCCAGTCACATCCTGATCTCATATGCAGGTACTCCTATAGAGACTGCAAAACGCTCCAAAGAAGCTGCTGTTAAAGAGTCGGATAGCATCCTGGCCATGGTGAAAAAGAATCCGGCTTTGTTTGAAACAATTGCTGCCAATAATTCAGATGATGAAACAGCTAAGAAACAAAGTGGTGACCTTGGTTGGTTTGTTGACGGTGCAATGGTTCCTGCATTTAATGATGCAGTAATTAAAGGCTCAGTGGGTGATATTGTCAAGGTTGAAACACAGTTTGGCTATCATATTATTAAAATTACCGGTAAAAAAGACCCTGAGACAAAAATCAGGGTAGCCAGTGTTGATCGCCGGATAGAAGCCAGTGCAAAAACCATTGAAAAAATCTACAATGAAGCCAGCCTTTTTGCAGCTGATAACAATACAATTGAAAAGTTTGATAAAGCTATCAAGGATAAAGGATTGGAACTTCGCACTTCTGACCGTACCGATGCAATGGCTGACAAATTACCTGGAGTGGATCGTGCACGTGAAATTGTTCGCTGGGCTTTTAATGAAGATACTAAAAAAGGAACAGTATCAAATGTGTTTGATACAGAAGGACTCTATGTGATTGCTGCTGTTAAAACAGTTGTGGAAAAAGGTCCTGTTCCTCTTGATGTTCTCAAAGAATCGATTAAACCACTGGTAATCCGCGAAAAGAAAGCGGAATTAATCACCAAAAAGATTAATAATCAGTTTGCCAAACTAAAAGACATTAATACTATTATCCAGGAATATAAGGTAAAAATTGACACTGTTGAGGTTTCCTTTGCAAGTGCAAATATCCCTGGATTTGGTCATGAGCCTAAGGTTGTCGGAAGTCTCTTTTCCATGAAGAAAGGTCAGATGTCGGCACCAATTCAGGGTGAACAGGCTGTATATATTTTGATCTTTGATGGAATGAAAGAAGCTCCGGCAACGAAGGAATTTGAAAACCAAAAACGTCAAATTGCCATGAACTTCCAGTCCAGAATCTATCAGGTGATGAATATTCTGCAGGAAAAGGCAGATATTAAAGATAATAGGATACTATTCTACTAGGATACTTGATTGGTCAAAAGCAAGGCTGGCAGTTCTTCTGTCAGCCTTTCTTTTTATATCCATATAAAGTCTCTTTGCTGGATCGTTTTGATGAAATATGTAACCCTGAAGCAAATAAATATACAGTAAGTCACTCCTGTTTATCGAAATGGAAGCTCGGGTTTAAGTTTTCTGAACGGTAGTTTTAGACTAGCTGAAGCCGATTTGCATCCTGCTTAATAAAGATAAATACCAGGATAGTAAAAGCCCAAAGGGAAGATCCTCCATAGCTGTAGAAGGGGAGAGGGATGCCTACAACAGGCATGAGGCCGATAGTCATTCCAATATTTACAAAGAAATGAAAGAACAATATGGAGGCAACACCATAGCCATATATTCTGCTGAAATCGGATCGCTGTCGTTCCGCCAAAAGAATAATCCTGACACAGAGATAAATATAAAGGGAGATCACAAATAGGGCTCCAAGAAACCCCCATTCCTCACCTACAGTGCAAAATATAAAGTCAGTACTTTGTTCCGGCACAAAATTAAATTTTGTTTGAGTGCCTTTAAGAAATCCTTTTCCTACTAATCCCCCTGAACCTATCGCAATTTTTGATTGATTTACATTGTAACCGGCTCCCTTTAAATCAATCTCTTTTCCCAAAAGAACGTTGATACGTGTTTTCTGATGAGGTTCCAGAATATTCTCAAATGCATAATCCAGCGCAAAAGTAAAAGCTGCAGCAATAATGAATATTCCGATAAGTGTCATGATGTTTTTTCTGTTGCGCCTGATAAATAGCATCATAGCTGCAATAATCACAGCCAGGATTCCAATGACCCAATACCTGTCGAACATCAAGGTCACAATCGACAACATGGCTGTTGCTACACCAATGAGCAGAATAACACCGGAAAGGCCTTGACGATAGAGTACCAGAACCAGTGATGTGTAAACAATTGCAGAGCCCGTATCATTTTGAAGGAGTATAAGTAATGCAGGAACACCAATCAAAATCAACGGTATTATTTTAGACTTAGGTCGCTGCTTGTCAAAGTCGAGGGTGCTGAGATACCTTGCAATAGCCAGTGTTGTAGCAAATTTGGCGAATTCGGCAGGTTGAAGGGCAAAGCTGCCAATTTGAAACCATGATTTTGAACCGGAAATTTCCTTCCCTAAAACAAGAACCGCAATAAGCAATAGGATTGTAGATCCATAAATGATGTATGCAAAGGCAGGGAAGAACTTAACATCAGTGAGCATAACCATTAAAGCCAATCCAAGGGCTGTGACTATCCATAGAGCCTGTTTACCATAGGCTTGTGAAAGGTCAAAAATACTCGCGTGCTGGTCGTTATATACCGCGGCATATATGTTTACCCATCCTGTAATCACCAATAGCAGGTAAATGAACAGCATAGGCTTGTCAATATTACGTAAGATTCCTTTTTCCTCTTTCAATTGTTAAGAAGGTTCATGTTTAATATCCGATCCTCAAGGTCTTTCCTTGTGATTTTCCTTTTTACGTACTTTTCAATCATTAGTGAAGCAATAGGTGCTGCATAGGTAGATCCAAATCCGGCATTCTCCACAATCACACAAATAGCAATCTTTGGATTATCCAGGGGAGCAAATCCAATGAATACTGAATGAGGTTTACCGTGAGGGTTATCTGCTGTACCTGTTTTCCCTGCCATAGGGATGCTGTCCATTTTGTATGCCCTGGCTGTACCCATTTCAACAACTTCCTCCATCCCTTTTCTGACAACATCCACATACTCAGGTTGTATGCTGATGATATTTCTTTTTTTTGTAAAATCGGTCAGGTTCTTTTCTGTTCCTAATGCCCGAACAATATGAGGAGGATAAAACCATCCCCGGTTGGCCACCATGGCTGAATAATTAACCAGCTGCAATGGTGTCACTGTGATTTCCCCCTGACCAATAGAAAGTGATCGAACCGTCATTGCATTCCAATGACCGGCACCATAAATCTTATCAAAGAATTCAGCAGTAGGGAGAATACCTTTTACTTCATAAGGTAAGTCAGATTCAAGAGACCTGCCAAATCCCATGCTCAAAAGATGGTTCCTCCATACATTATATCGCTCTTTTACTGAACCATAATCCTGGTCATTCATCAATGCCCTGAAAACCTGCCAATGGAATGGATTACAGGATTGCTGAATAGCTGTATAAACATCAAGGGGACTTTGGTGATTATGAGTACATCGTATCGGTGAGGAGCCTGGTCCCTGGCAGGAAAATCGTGTTGCAGAGGTGATAACTCCTTCCTGTAGGCCAATAAGATCGTTTGCCATCTTAAAAGTGGATCCTGGTGGATAAGTTCCTGCAATTGCACGATTGAGTAAAGGCTTAATGGGATCTTTATTCAGAAGGTCAAAATTCTTACCTCTCACCCTTCCAACAAGCAGATTCGGATCATATCCAGGGCTGGATAGAAAACAAAGGATTTCTCCGGTTTTAGGTTCTATCGCAACAACACTTCCTCTCTTATTCTGCATAAGCAACTCCCCATAGGCCTGTAATTCAGCATCAAGACCAGTGTAAAGGTCATTCCCCATCACTGCAGCGGTGTCATATTTTCCGTTCTCGAAACTACCCACATCTCTGTTAAATACATCCACCATCCGAATTTTCAATCCCTTTACCCCTCGCAATTCATCTTCATATGATCTTTCAATACCACTTATACCTATATAGTCTCCCTGCCTGTAATAAGGATCTTTCTCAATTTGCTTCTGAGTTACTTCCCCAATATATCCCATGATATGAGCTCCTATAGCCATCGGATATTTTCGTAAAGTCCTCGGTTGAACAAAGAAGCCCTGGAAGCGGTAAAGCTTTTCTTCAATATAACCATAGGTTTCTTTTGAGATTTGCTTTTCGAAAGCAGTTGCAAGGTGGGGAGAATAATCCCTTGCTTTCTTCATGCGATCAATGAAACCTTGCTTTTCAATCTCAAGAAGGCGACAAATTTCTGCTGTATCAATATTTTTGACCTGGTTAGGAATTACCATCAGATCATAAACTGCTTCATTATAAACGATCAGTTTGCCGTTTCTGTCATAGATCAGGCCTCGTGCAGGGAATTGAGTAACATACCTGAGTACATTGTTATTTGCAGAAAGGGTATAACTCCGGTCAACAATCTGAATGTAAAACAGGCGCAAAATATAAATGAATCCAATAACTATGAATGTCGTAACAATCACGATTTTTCGATCGGCATAAATACGACTGGCCATTGAGAATCAGTTAGATAAAGTAAATTGGAAGGGCATACCCGAATAAACAAAAATACATTTTTCACACAATACTTTATAAAGGATCAGAAGACTGTTATAGAAAGTTAAGAACAATCAAAATTGGATTAATTACTCCGTCTAAATCCAGGATCTGAGTTTATAATATAAGAGTGCGGCAGCTTCTCTAGCCACCTGGACTTCATAGATTAAATGATTCCAGAATTGATACCTTATTTGTTTATTATGCCCAATGGGGGGAAGGCCTTGCGTTCCTTTCAGATCCATATCATTAAAGAAAAGGTTCTTCTCATCGATGGAAATAGTGTATGTCGGGAATCCCTTCACAACCGTAAATCCAACTTTCTCAAAGGAAAGAATGGCACGATACATATGTTCAGGGGAGGTAACAATCGCAATAGGTTTCTTTTTGTCCAATAAGATTTCACCTATTTTCATGGCTTGCTGGCGTGTATTCCTTCCAATATTTTCAAATTGAATTCTATTGTTTTCCACACCTCGTAAGTTGAGTTCTTTTTTAAATTGAAGGGGTGAGTCAAGATCGTCTGCACTATCACCGGGTAATGCAATGATAATCTTTGACATAGGGTATTTCTGAGCTAGAATTGCAGTAAAATAGCTTCTCAGTAAACCGTCTTCACTTGGCATACCAGCCCCTCCCATTAGGATGATAGCTGATGGTTCACTAGCAATAATACCCTTGTGGGTTCCCAGCCAATGCCTGGCGTGAAAAGGAAGGGTTGTAAAGGCAAGGATTATGGCTAAAAGAAATATCAACCCTGCTGAATACATCAGGACTTTGAGAATTCTGTAAAACAAATGGATCTTTTTTTTCATTCAGAGACAAACAAAGTCAAGCCTCCATCATTTTTTCCATCATTGATTGTGCCGAAAAAATTCTCATCCATCTTTACTTCAAGTGAATTGGCCTGCAAATATTGAGCGGTTACCTTTACTTTCTGATCAGCTGATACCCTTACTTTAACATAATTGTAAACCATGCCTTCTCCTTTAGGATTCTTTATCAGTTTACTTTCTGAGAAAACAACGAACGCTTCCTTGTTTTTAACAGCGTTGGGTGCAAAAAACTCCCATGTGGAAAGCTGCATGCCTCCAATTGCATCGGGCACTTTTTCCTGTTCTTCATTATCACTGATCAACTTGAATTTTGAATACTGGAAAACAGCGGTAACTTTTTTTCCGTTTTTCAGGGTAGCCATCAGGTCATCAAATGAAGTGATTTGCTGGGATACTGAAGAAAAAGGTAATACTAGAACAAAAAGCGCAAGGATGAAGACATATTTTTTAAGCATATAGTTGTTATTTTCAGTTGATGATCTAGGGTTTTCGAATGATGAACAGAGGTGTCTGAATGATATTGCTGATGTGTTGAGCACGATCCTTAATAAATACCTCAAATCCTATGGTGTCACTCTCCAGAAGAGGCCATGCATAATAAAGTTCAAGGTCAATACTGATCTCACCTTTTATGTTTTTGTTTTTTCCGGCAGGGGTAAGTATGGGTATTCTTGCATTAAAACCAAGATTTGTATCTGAGGGAATCAATTCAGTCATTTGACCATTTTTCATATACATAAACTTCATATAGAAGTTATACTTGTATGGTTCAATTGTATCATAGTCATATAGCCCGATATCCCCATCCCCATCGGTGTAAGAAATTGTGAGCTGACCCAAAGAATCGTGGTTGTTAATATCTGACATTACTCCAAAACCCTGGTATTGGATTACTGGTTCAATAGGGTATTGATCTTCCTTAATGCAAGAGGTAAGCATACTAATGGCGGGCAGTAGCAGAAATAGGACTATCTTTGGCAAACTTTTCATCATTTTAATTCAGGGGAATAAAAATACAATTTTTTGAATGGAAAGGGAAACATTGAGACATCAGATATTTTCAGTCAGTAATCGTAAAGAATTCAACGATCTGGCGGTTAAAATATTTCATTATCAATATAAAGGAAATTCAATCTATCATCAATTCGTTGATGGACTTAAGAAAGATCCCTCAGATATCAATTCCATCCGGGAAATTCCTTTTCTGCCGGTTTCATTCTTTAAGACACATAAAGTAGTAACAGGGGACTACCCGGAGCAGTTGGTTTTTGAAAGTTCAGGGACCACAGGGATGGTTCCTGCCAGGCACTACATTGCTGATCCGGGGCTTTATGAAGAAAGCTTCACCCGGGGATTTGAAATGTTTTACAACTCTTTGAAGGATTACAATATTTTCGCACTTCTCCCTTCCTACCTTGAAAGAGGGAACTCCTCTCTTGTTTATATGATCGAAAAACTGCGATGGAAGAGTAACCAGCTTTTTGGTGGGTTCTATCTTAACGAATTGGATTCATTGGTGTTGCATCTAAATGAAGCCAGGGACGCGGGTAACAAAATTATTCTTTTCGGAGTCTCCTATGCACTTTTGGATTTGGTGGAAAAGTTTTCACTAAACCTCCAGGATGCACTGATTTTTGAAACAGGCGGAATGAAAGGCCGTAGGACAGAGCTGACAAGAATGGAATTGCATAACTCCCTCATGCAAGGATTTGGTGTCGGGTCTATACATTCAGAGTACGGAATGACCGAATTATTATCTCAGGCATGGTCAGGAGGTGAGGGAATTTATCATTGTCCTCCCTGGATGCAGATTATGATCAGCGACCCTAATGACCCCATCTCCTTATTAGATCAAGGTGTTAGTGGTGGAATAAATATCATCGACCTTGCCAATATAGATAGCTGCTCTTTTATAGCTACTCAGGATTTGGGGAAAGTATATAATGATGGTTCATTCGAAGTTTTGGGGCGATTCGATGCCAGTGATATAAGAGGTTGTTCCTTGTTAATTGCCTGAAGATCCTTTGCTTCCTCTTGAAGGTTCACCCTTTTTCAGATCTCGGCTTTGCGTATAATTTCCGGGGAATCATTCCTGGGTGAATTAACCAGATCAGATATGGCATATGCTTCCATTAGTTCTGATGCACAGGGCTTTAACAATGAAAGTAATTGTTGTTCGCTGTTAGAATTCAACCAAATGCTTTCATCCCTGGGGTCCAGGATTACAGGCATTCTTTCATGGATAGGTTTCATGAAACTATTAGCCGCCGTTGTCACAATTGTAAAGGAATGAATTAAATTCCCCTGTGGATCTTTCCATCGATCCCAAAGGCCTGCAAAAGAGAAAATTGGATGTTCCTTAAGAAAGATCCTGTAGGGAATTTTATGTCCATTTTGTTTCCATTCATAGAAACTATCTGCGGGTACCAAACATCGTTGCGAACGCAATGGAACCCGGTACGAAGGCTTTTCAGTGATGGATTCTGCCCTTGCATTGATCATCTTATTTCCGATCCCCGGATCTTTAGCCCACGAAGGAATCAATCCCCACTTATAATAACTAAGTTGCTTCGGATTTTGATTACTGATAACAGCCATCATTTGGGTTGGAGCGCAGTTATACCTTGAAATATAAGGAGTTGTCCCTCCTTCGGTCTCAAACCTGAGATTGAGTTCAAGCTCATTCACTGTTAATGAAAATCGGCCACACATAGGTTCCTTTTGATTGATATTGTTGAAGAAACTACATTGTTATCGTCCATGGAACACCTTGCTTCATCAGCATTTTTCTTCTCAATGCTACAGTAATTGAGAATTTAATTTAAAGATAGCAGATTATCTCATTCAGCCTGTTATATTTGTAGAATCAACATGTTTCAAGCAGATACTAAACAAAAGGTTTATGAAAAAGTTTGCAGTTATTCTGGCAGGATGTGGAGTCTATGATGGTGCAGAGATCCATGAGGCTGTCCTGACTCTTCTTGCTATTGAAAAAAATGGAGCCGGTTATGATATTTTTGCTCCTGATATCTTACAGCATCATGTCGTTAACCATTCCACAGGCCAGGAAATGAATGAAACCAGGAACGTATTGGTAGAAAGTGCAAGGATAGCCAGGGGAAAGATCAAACCGTTAAATGACCTGGATGTCAGGACCTTTGATGCAATCATTTTTCCTGGAGGTTTTGGTGTTGCTAAAAATCTCTGCAACTTTGCATTTAAAGGAGATCAATGTTCAGTTGATCCTACCGTTTCAACACTTATCCGGGAAGCTATCAGCCACAGGAAACCCATCGGAGCCCTCTGTATTTCACCTGTTATCCTTGCAAAAATACTTGGAAATGTTTCCATTACAATTGGGGACGAAGCAGAAACGGTGGAACTTGTTGAAAAGATGGGCGCTCAGCATATTGTAGCGGGACATGGACAGGTTGTTATCGATGATAAGCACAAGGTTTTCTCCACTCCATGTTATATGTTGGATGCTACCATTTCCCAGATTGCGGAAGGAGCCGATAATATTGTGAAAGCGATGTTAAAATCAATGTAGGCTATTCAGACTTTAAATTTTTCAGCCCCATTAGTATTACTTCTGCATGATCAAAAGCCAGTGATGGAAGGTCGTTAGTCCTGAACCAACCGGCTTCACTTGCATCGTCACCTGCTATTACCTTATCATCCTCTTCGGTCATTATTCCCCAGAAAACTGTGCTGATAGTTCTGTGCCGGGGATCTCTGTTCACACTACTAAATGTGTGCAATTGCTTAAGCTCAATTCCTGAAAGGCCTGTTTCTTCCTGTAGTTCTCTCTGGATAGCTTCTTCCAGTGTTTCATCCATTTCGATAAAACCACCTGGTAATGCCCACATATCTTTGAAAGGTTCGTTTCCTCTTCGTATAAGAAGAACTTCAGTCCCCTGTTTCACATCTCTGAAAATCAGCGCATCAACGGTAACAGCAGCCCTGGGGTAATCGTAACAGTAACTCATTCCTCTTCCTCCACTTCAACGTTTACGGAACTCAGTGAACTTTTTGTTAAACCTTCAACAATAATCACAATTTCTCCTTTGGGTGGATGGGCTTTGTACCAGGAAGCAATTTCATGGAGGCTCCCCCGACGGGTTTCTTCATATATTTTTGTCAACTCTCGTGATACACTTACTCTGCGTTCCATACCCAGGAATTCTCCAAGTTGTTCCAGCGTTTTTACCAGACGAAAGGGTGATTCATAAAGGATAAATGTATAAGGCAATGTTGCCAGTTCCTTTAATCGGGTTTGTCTGCCTTTCTTATGGGGCAGGAAACCTTCAAAGAAGAATTTGTCACTAGGAAATCCTGAATTCACCAGGGCAGGAACAAAGGCTGTAGGACCAGGCAGGCATTCTACTTCAATTCCGGCTTGCAAACAAGCCCTTATGAGAAGGAATCCCGGATCTGATATTCCCGGAGTGCCGGCATCAGTGATAACTGCCATAGTTTGACCGGAGGCAATCTGACGAATCAAAGAATCAAGTACTTTATGCTCATTAAACTGGTGATGAGCCATCAGCTTTTTCTCTATTTCATAATGCTTTAATAGTTTGGAGGATGTCCGGGTGTCTTCCGCAAGGATAACATCCACCTCCTTCAATACCCTCAATGCCCTTAGAGTGATATCTTCCAGATTGCCAATCGGGGTAGGAACCAGGTATAGTTTCATTGAATGCTGTGATTTCTGATTTTGAGTAAAATTACCAATGGGTTGCACTATTCATAAAATCCTTTACCAATCTGAAAATATCGGAATATTCAGTAAAGGGTAGTTTGGAAAAGAGATCATCTTCATTGTGGTATTCACTGAATTCCTTGCCCATTGAATAAATAAAGACGGCCGGGACTCCCTTTTTATAAAATGGACAGTGATCGCTATTGCAGGATTCACCTCTTTCCTTAACAGTCAGTATATACTCCTGGTCTGCATTTATTTTTACCATTCTCTGGTAGGCCTCCTTAAACTTGCTGCCATTGACTACAGTAATTCCTTCACTTCCTGTCCCTATCATATCAATATTCATGAGGAATTTCACTTTCTTCAAATTGAAAGGCGGATGTTCGGCACAGTAATTTGAACCATGAAGCCCAGCCTCCTCTCCACTGAGAAGTATGAAAACCATTGAATAAGCCGGAGCATTGCTTTGAATGGAGTAATGTCTTGCAAGGTCCATGACCATTGCAGTGCCACTGGCATTATCATTGGCACCCGGGAAATATACTTCTTCCCCCATTCGGCCAAGGTGATCATAATGGGCTGTAAAAACAAGAAATGTATCCGGGTATACCGATCCTTTTATGAAGCCAATTACATTCTGGGTTTTATAATTGCGGTAAAATTTACTTTCAACATTAAGGCTAATAGAATGGGAACGTGAGGGTAAGCTGCTTTTTATGATGTCAATAACAGGGTAATTGAATGGTTTATACCCGATCATCACCGACCAGGAGAGTTTTTGATCGTTTACAAAGATCAGTCCTTTGGCATTTAAATAATTGGTGTATTTAAGTGAATCTATCCCTGAAAGGATCCTTTTATCTGAAATACCTTGCCGGTCAATTAAAATGAACTTGTCAGCATAACTTCTTTTTAAGTGCTTCCTCAATTTTGCGGGATTAATAAGATCAGCAGCATTCACCCTGATGATTCGAAATGTTCCTTTGATGGTTGGAGAAGCAGCCCAAACCTGGAATTGACTGCCGGCATCGAGTGACTGCCCGTCAATTGATACTTCAAGTTTTCCTGGTAGGGTATTGATTGGAAAATCGTAGGCTTGCATAAACGAATCCCCGAACGGTTGAATATTTAACGTGCGGAATTCATTTGCAAGAAACTCAGCAGCTTTGCTGTCTCCTCCATTAACATATCCTCTCCCCTCAAAAGATGGAGAACTCAGCGTATCAACCAGGTGTTTTGCATAATTAAGATCCTGTGCTCTAACACCCGATATGTTTATTAGTAGAAAGAAAATTAACAGGAAGGAACTGCAAAAGAATTTATTCATCCCCGGTACATTATTATACCTGATTAGTCTTGCCATTTATAGATTGAATTTCCTTCGGACCATCTCATATAGAAGGCTCACCAATGGAGAGTCAGCAGGCCATTTATGATTTAACCGCAAAGTTCCGAGATAGGTCTCCGCTTCATTAAGGTGTGAAGAGCCATTGAGCTGAACAATCGCTTTTTCATAAGCCAAAGGATCGCCACCAAATAATTCGTTGATAAAAGCAAATTTCTCTGCCAGCCCGATCACAGATTTCAAATCAGTAATGTGCACATTTCCCAGCCTGGTTCCAAGCGAGCCTTCTTTTTGAGAACCTGATGAAATGACGTCGCTCAATGATTTATGATCTGACTTGAATTTATCAGCAAGGGTATGTGAAGGATTGGAGGGCACCTCGTCAATAGCAGCTGGTATAGCAGGAGGGACTGGTTCGGTTTCTTGTTTCTCCGGGACTACTTCAGCAATAATTTCTTCCTTGACAGGAATATCCGGAGTTGTTTCTTTAGGCAGAGGATCTGTTTGAACAGCCGCACTTATATCAGGTTCAGGTTTTGATTCAGGTTCAGGATCCGATTCTGTTACACTTGTGCGATCAGGAATGACTGTAGGATTCAAATTCACTGCTTTAAGCTGCTCCTGCTGGTGTTGGATGTTCATATGGCCTATGATTTTAAACTTTTCATAGAGTTGCCTGAGATCATCCAGAATAAGATCAAGTTCGAGTTGTGAAATTTTTCCAGTTGAAGTATAAAGTGTATTGTACCTCGCAACAACTTTTCTGATGAGTTCATCAGCTTCTCGGGAGAGGCGGTTGATTTCCATAGTATATACAGGTTTGGTTATGTTTTCTACAGGCTTCCTTTGTAAACCTGAGGTTTGGTTTGGATAAATCCTTATGTTTGTATGATAAACAAATGCTGGTTAAAAGTACTAAAGATAAGCCAATAGAAGAGCATGTTTATTGAAAATACAGCTAATCTTACTCAGCGTCGGGGATGGATCGAAGTGATCTGTGGTTCCATGTTCTCAGGAAAAACTGAAGAACTGATTCGTCGTTTAAACAGGGCAAGAATCGCCAGGCAAAAAGTTGAAATCTTTAAGCCTGAAATTGATAAACGCTATGATGAAATCAATGTTGTTTCACATAATGAGAACAGTATACGCTCGATTCCTATTCAGACTGCTTCAGAAATATTGCTGTATATTGAAGGATGTGATGTGATTGGTATTGATGAAGCGCAGTTTCTGGATGCTGATTTACCGGCCGTTTGCAATTATATAGCCAGCCAGGGTACAAGAGTGATTGTGGCCGGACTGGATATGGACTTCCAGGGTAATCCATTTGGACCTATACCCACACTCATGGCAACCGCTGAGTATGTTACGAAAGTTCATGCGATCTGTATGCAATGTGGTGATCTTGCCCATTATTCACATCGGCTTGTAGAAGGTGAAAAACTGGTCCTACTTGGAGAAAAAGAGAGTTATGAACCGCTTTGCCGTAAATGTTTTACTGCCCGGAAAAATGCTGCTCCCTCATTATAAATTCTAATGATCCTGGATAATGAAAACTAGTTTAGCCATTCTTTTTGTTACGGTGCTCATTAGTAGTTGCACTTTCAAAGAAAAGGAAGATGTTGTGAGAATTTCCACACCTTTAGGTGATATTGATGTAAAGCTTTATGATAAGACCCCCTTACATCATGACAATTTTCTGAAATTGGTTGAATCGGGTTATTATGATGGATTACTTTTCCACCGGGTAATCAATAATTTTATGATACAGGGAGGCGATCCTGATTCAAGGCATGCTAGTCCCGGACAGTTTCTGGGTAATGGTGATACTACCTACACATTGCCTTTTGAATATGTTCCCCAATACATCCACAAAAGAGGGGTACTTGCAGCTGCCCGTGAAAGTGATGATATTAATCCAAAGAAAGAGTCATCGGGTTCTCAGTTCTACATCGTTCAAGGCAAAAAATTCACTGATGAAGAACTAAATGCTGTAGAGCTAAAAGTTGAACGGAGAACAAAGCAGTACATTTTATTCAGTCTTCTGAAAAAGCAAGCAGATACAATTGCATATAATCAATTTAAATCTTTTGTAGATCGAAGGGATACTGCAAATATTCGGATGGTAGTAGAAAAATACCATAATGCTATCGAAGCTGAATATATGAGAACTAAGCCATTCAAACTCACAGAGAATCAGCGACAGATATATAAAACCATAGGGGGAACCCCGCACCTGGATGGAGCATACACGGTATTTGGTGAGGTCATCAGTGGCATGGAAATTGTTGATCAGATTGCTGCCATGAAAAGGGATACCAATGATAGGCCAGAAACAGATATCCGTATGACCATGAAGGTTATAAGTCGTCGCAAATAAATACAATGAACAATTCTGGTCTTAACTTCTTATAATAATAAAGCAAATCATCATGAAAAAAGTAACGTTCATTTCATTCATCCTCTTATTCATTTTTTCAATGGAACTTGATGCACAAAAACAGACTAAAGTATTGATTCACACAGATTATGGAGATATTAAGCTGGTCCTTTACAACGATACTCCCAAACACCGGGATAATTTTGTTAAACTAGCTAATGAAGGGTTCTTCAATGGTTCAATCTTCCATAGAGTGATCAATAGTTTTATGGTTCAGGGTGGTGGTGCTGCCGCCGGGAAACCTGAAAAAGATTACAGGGTTCCTGCTGAAATTCTGCCTGCTCATATTCACAAAAAAGGAGCGCTAGCTGCTGCCCGTATGGGTGACCAGGTAAATCCCAAGAAAGAGTCCTCCGGTTCTCAGTTTTACATTGTCCAGGGCGCTAAGTACACTGATGCCCAGTTAAACCAGTTTGAAGGACAAATGGGTAAAAAATTCACAGCTGAACAAAGAAAAGCTTATACAACTGTCGGAGGCACCCCTCATTTGGATGGAGCATATACAGTTTTTGGAGAAGTAATTGAAGGCATTGATGTTGTTGATAAAATTGCTGCCGTTAAAACGGGCCCTGGTGACAAACCTGTTCAGGATGTCAAAATGACAGTGAAAGTCCTTTAATTTGAGCAGCGATATTTGAGTGAGAGCCGGATATGTCAGGTTAGTTTCCAATAATTTGACAGACAGCTTTCTTATCCTTGAAACAAATTTTTTCCGAACTTTGCAAACCTGTTGATTTATCAGCAGGTTTGCTTTTTATTGGCCTATCCGCTCCGGATATAAAGATTATGGTATGAAAGATAAAGTTAACAACCTCCTGGAAGAAGTAAAAAGCTTCTCAACTGAGAATATGGAACACCTGGAACAATTCAGGATCAAGTTCCTTGGTAGGAAAGGTTTGCTTCAGGATTTGTTTGAAGAGTTTAAAACATTAACGGTTGAACAAAAGAAAGATGCCGGGCAATTGTTAAATCTCTTGAAGAACGCTGCACAGGAAAAAGTTAACCAGTTAAAGGAGATGTTGGAAGGAAGTGAGCAGAAGGAGGATATCAATGTCGATTTAACTATGCCCGCTTCATTCCGGGAGGCAGGGTCCCGTCATCCTTTGAATATTGTAAGGAATGAGATTATTCGCATTTTCTCAAGGCTGGGATTTACTGTTAGTGAAGGCCCTGAAATAGAAGATGATTGGCATAATTTCTCTGCATTGAACTTCCCTCCGGAGCATCCGGCACGTGATATGCAGGATACCTTCTTCATTGAAAAAGATCCGGATATAGCTTTACGTACGCATACCTCAAGCGTTCAGATTCGAACTATGGAAACTACCAAGCCCCCTATCCGGGCCATTTTCCCTGGTCGGGTTTACCGCAATGAAGCTATTTCAGCCCGCGCTCACTGCTTCTTTCACCAGGTAGAAGGACTCTACATTGATAAGAATGTTTCATATGCTGATTTAAGGCAAACCTTACTCTATTTTGCTAAAGAAATGTTTGCTCCTGATACCAGGATTCGTCTGCGTCCTTCATACTTTCCTTTTACTGAGCCTTCTGCAGAAATGGATATTTCATGTAACCTTTGTGGTGGAAAAGGATGCGGATTCTGCAAATACACTGGATGGGTAGAAATTCTTGGCTGTGGTATGGTGGATCCTAATGTTCTGGAAAATTGTGGAATCGATAGCAAGATTTATAGTGGATTCGCTTTTGGAATGGGTATTGAACGTATCACCAACCTGAAATACCAGGTGAAAGATTTGAGAATGTTCTCTGAGAATGACATCAGGTTCCTGAGGCAGTTTGAGTCTTCATTCTGATCTTCCCAATGCACTAATATATAAAAGAAATCAGCCTCTTTGTATTATTACAGTACTCCACATATTGGGGGAATTTCTGCTTTAGAAGCTTTTCTTCATAATTCAATTTGATCAGTAGGTCAAGGGCCAATAAGAGTCCCATCACCAGTTTTATTACATTGAATTCTGCCAGTACCAAAGGAAGGGAAAGCAAGATCAAAGATGCATACATGGGATGCCTGATCAGTTTGTAAGGTCCTTTGGTAACAAGTCGTGCCATTTCTCCCGGGCTTGGAGTAATGCGAAGATTATCCAATTGCATGATTACAATAGACCAAATTGCCAAAAAACCTGATAATGCAACTATGATTAAGCTCCAGGCATTCATATTCATCCACGATGTTTGAATCACAAGATATGCAGCAGTAATTACCTGTACTGAAACCAGGGTGTATTCAAGAGATTTACTCTTCATCATTCTTATATAACTTGACAATAGAATCTCCTGCCTTCTTCTGAATTTCGATCTTATGCAATTCGATATCTTCCAATAATGGTCCTATCTCTTTAATTCCAGACTGATTTACAAGTATAGCTGCCTGGACCCCCTGTATTTTTCTTAAACTCGCTGAAACTGTATCTATGTGCTGCTGATAAGCTGCGCCTTGCATCAGGAGAAAGAAATTTATCTGTTTAAGCGAAGGAATCAGGAAAGTACTATTATTGTTATTCGCAATGAGGCAGAAGTCGGTCCTTAGATCCGGATGGTAATAGGTGAAGAATGGGAAATAGGAAAGAGAATCATTTTTTACATTAAAAACCGGGAGGTCTTCCTCGTTTATCAGGTTTATCTGCAAACTCTCGTTAATGTAATGAACCAGTTTATAATCGCGATGCGATGTAGCAATTCCTATTAGGGCAATTGCAAATTCTGTTACAGCATCCAAACGGTTTTTCCTGGCCATGGCTCAATAGCATATTCCATGATAAAATTAAGCAAAACCTTTATAATCAGGAATGTCAGGCGAAACTTAATTTCAACATATTTGTGTTACCAGAAATATAGATAGGGGTACTAGCAACATTAACCAACAAATCACCTTTCCTGATCAAGTCAGCTGAAATCAATTTTTCAGTAATTTTTTTAAGGGTCCTTGTGGTGGATTGCTCAATTTCATTGAAATAGACAGCTCTAACTCCCCATACTAAGCTTAAAGTACAAACAAGGTAAGGGTCATTTGAAAAAATAAAAATATCCTGCCGTGGTCGTTGACTGCTGATCCTGAAAGCAGAATAACCTGTATGGGTCATGGCCAGGATTGCCCGGGCATTTGATTCGCGGGCAATTTTACAGGCAGCAAAGAGAATGGAATCACTAATGATACTGACTTTATTTTCGGGGTCAACATGATGTTCCTTATTATAGATATCCTGGAATTCTTCGACCTCAGTAATGATCTTCTTCATAGTCTGAATCACTTCAACCGGAAACATTCCTACTGAAGTCTCACCACTTAACATAACAGCATCGGCACCATCGAGCACAGAATTGGCAACATCATTGACCTCAGCCCTTGTTGGCCTGATGTTGGAGATCATTCCTTCCATCATCTGGGTGGCGATTATTACGGGTTTTGAGGCACTCACACATTTCGAAACAAGGGTTTTCTGAACAAGGGGAACCTGTTCAAGAGGGAGTTCAACACCAAGATCACCCCTGGCAACCATTATACCATCGGTAGCAGCAATAATTTCATCCATATTTTTTACTGCTTCCGGTTTCTCGATTTTTGCAATAATCCGGGGACGGAATGATTCCTGGGTTAATAATTCTATTTCCTTTCTAAGTTCAACAATATCATTGCCTGACCTGACAAACGACAATGCAACCCAATTCACTTTTTGGCTAATAGCAAACTCAAGATCTCTTTTGTCTTTTACCGTTAAAGAAGGAATCGAAACATTGGTATTGGGCAGATTAACGCCTTTTTTTGAAGATAATGGGCCTCCATGAACTACTCTGACCTTTACTTCATCAGATCCATTTGTTTCGATTACTCTGAATTGTAATTTCCCGTCATCAAGGAGTATATCTTCTCCAGCTTTTACATCTTTGGCAAATTCAGGATAAGTAATATATAAACGGTCAACCGTAGAAATTGATTCTTTAGTTGTAATAATCAGTTCATGATGATCTTCCATCTGAACTATTCCATTTTCCATGATTCCAATCCTGATTTTAGGCCCTTGTAAATCAGCCAGGATAGAAACATGTGTTCCTAATTCAAGGTTTAACTGCCTAATCGAGATGATCACTTTTTCATGATCTTCATACGTGCCATGGGAGAAATTCAACCGGAAGACATTTACACCATTTTCTATCAGTTTCCTGAGCATATCAGGCGAAGAAGACGCTGGTCCTATTGTAGCAACAATTTTGGTTTTCATCCAGGTACAGATTTATTGGTTTCTTACTGCGTCTTTAATCTCGATATAGATAGTCTCTATTTCGGGAATATGTGAGATGATTTCAGCTTTAATCTTATCAATAAGGTTTTCGGCATCATAAATTTTCATGTCATCTTCAAGATCAACAGATAAGAGAACCATATATTTATGATTGCCTGTTACCATGGTCTGCACCCTGTTGATATGTTTAATCTTTTGATAGGAGTGAATGATTTCTTTGATTTTATTTCTTTCGTCCCGGGGAATACTTTCACCAATTATTAGTGCTTTAACTTCAATGATCAGCATAATTGAAATCACCAGGAGCAATACTCCAACCATAATACTACCAATTGCATCAAAGATTGGATCCACCTGCCATGCCAGTAAAGTCGAAATCAGGACAATGATTAGGCCGAGCAAAGCCGCAGAATCTTCAAAGATCACTACTACCAGGTTGACATCATTGGATTGTTGCAGGGCTTTTAAAAGAGGTTGTTTATGGGTTTTTCTGAATTCCTTATAAGCTACCTGGAATGATTTGGCTTCAATGATAATGGATGATATTAAAACAATAAACAACCACTTTACTCCGGTTATCTCCTCCGGATGAATAGTCTTTTCAATTCCTTCTATAATAGAGAACAGCGCGCCGACAAAAAACAGTAATACGGCAACTATCAGCGACCAGAAGAAAATCTCCCTGGTATAGCCCAGACTATGCATTTCATTAGCTGCTTTTTTAGAACGTTTATTTCCAATAAGGAGTAATACCTGGTTGAATGAATCAGCCGTGGAATGTATAGATTCTGCCAGCATGGCAGCACTTCCGGTAATGAAGGAAACAATGAATTTGATGATCGCAATAAGAAGATTACCACCCAGGGCAAAAAATACGGCTTTATTTGATCCGTGCGTACTCATGAAAAGAGGATTAAGAATTTGAATAGAATAAATAGTTCAGCAAGTCAGCAAAGGAAAACTTTGACAATGTCAGGCTTTAGAGATATCCAATTCTATTAGTGTTTTCATTGCAGCATTTTGTTCGGCTCCTTTTATGGAATAATCCCTGCCTTTTCCAAAAGGGCGTTTGTCAATAAGCACTTCAATAACATATTGTTTTGTATATCCATGCCCGACTTCGCTGACCTGGATAAATTCAACACTATGTTTTTCTCTTTGGGCCCACTCGATTAAACGGCTTTTATAGTTAGTATCATTGTTTTCAAGTTCATCGAGGTCAAAGTGCTGAAGAATGATTTTTTCAATGATGATTCTTCGGGTAAATTGATACCCTTTATCGAGGTATATGGCTCCTATCAGGGCTTCAAAAGCATCGCCATTCATCGATTTGTACACATTATTTCCTTCTGTACTAACCTGGATAAGCTTGTCAAGTCCTAATTTTTGGGATAGTTTATTTAGGGATGCCCGGCTAACGATCCTGGACCGCATTTCAGTCAGGAAGCCTTCCCCTTTAATAGGGAATATTTTAAAAAGATAATCAGCTACAACAGCGCTTAAAATGGCATCCCCAAGGTATTCTAATCGTTCATTAGAAACCCTTGTGCCATTAGTGAGTTCTTTTGCAAGGGATTTGTGCCTGAAGGCCAGTTTATACAAAAAAATATTTCCAGGATAAAACCCGAAAATATTCTTTATGAAGGAGTATAACTCTTTGTCTTCTGAAAGTATAACCCTGATGGGTTTAATTACGTCGAACGGGGACAAGGCTATTGTTCGAATTTCTTGAAGATAAGGGACGCATTGTGACCGCCAAAGCCGAAGGTATTGCTTAAAGCTGCATTTACAGTCCTTTTTGAGGCTTTATTGAAGACAAAATCAACGTTCTGATCAATCTCTTCATCATCTGTGAAGTGATTGATTGTTGGAGGGATAATATCGTTATATACAGCCAGGATAGAAGCAACTGCCTCAGCAGCTCCAGCAGCTCCCAGAAGGTGACCGGTCATTGATTTGGTAGAATTGACTGCAATTTTCTTTGCATGTTCACCAAAAAGACCAACGATAGCTTTTATTTCAGCGATATCACCAAGAGGGGTGGAAGTTCCATGAGTATTGATATGATCAATGTCTTCAAGATTCATTCCGGCATCTTCAAGGGCGAAACGCATGGCATTTTTAGCACCAATACCTTCAGGATGAGGAGCTGTCATATGATGAGCATCTGCACTCATACCGGCGCCGGCAACTTCACAATAGATTTTAGCACCGCGGGCAAGAGCATGTTCCATTTCTTCAAAAACCAAAGCAGCTCCACCTTCTCCCATAACAAAACCATCACGATCTTTGTCGAAAGGCCTTGATGCGGTGGATGGATCATCATTTCTTGTAGAAATGGCATGGAGAGAATTAAAACCTCCGATACCGGCGGGATTGATTGTGGCTTCTGATCCACCAGTTACAAAAATATTGGCCTTACCAAGACGAATATATGTATAGGCGTCAATCAGCGCATTTGCTGAGGATGCACAAGCAGAAATCGTGGCAAAATTAGGGCCGCGGAAACCATATTTAATGGAAATATGACCGGCAGCAATATCAGCAATCATTTTCGGAATCAGGAAAGGAGTAAAGCGTGGAGTGCCATCTCCGGTAACAAAGGATGCAACCTCCTCATAAAAAGAGGACATCCCTCCAATACCTGAAGCCCAGATAACGCCTACCCGGTCCAGATCCAGTTTATCTATTTCCATTCCTGAACTGATAACAGCCTCATCAGCCGCTACCAACCCAAAAAGGGTAAATGGATCATACTTACGAACTTCTTTGCGATCAAAGAAATTCATTGGATCAAAGTTCTTTACCTCACAGGCAAACTGTGATTTAAACTTTGACGCGTCGAAACGCGTAATCGGTCCAGCGCCACTAACCCCGGTTAATAAACCATTCCAGTATTCAGGGATGGTGTTTCCTACCGGAGTCAGTGCGCCAAGGCCCGTAACTACTACTCGCCTTAACTTCATCAAACGTGATTTACTTATTTCGCGTTGTTTTCGATGTAAGCAATAGCTTCGCTTACTGTGCCGATCTTCTCAGCCTGATCGTCGGGAATAGCAATGTTGAATTCTTTCTCGAATTCCATAATCAGCTCAACGGTGTCCAATGAATCGGCACCCAGGTCGTTGGTGAAACTTGCTTCGGGGGTAACTTCTTTTTCGTCAACTCCAAGCTTATCAACGATGATAGCTTTTACTCTTGTTGCAATGTCGGACATTGTTGTACTCTTTTAATTGGTTTTGGGCTGCAAAGAAAAAGCTTTTACCGACATAAACCAAAAAATGATTTAAATATTTTGGATTCTTTATACATAAGTTACAGAAAATTAATAGTATACATCAGTGATATATGGGTTTGTAGCTCAAAGAATATCTTTTTAGCCCACTGATTTCAATCGCAAAAAGGAATTATTGAAAGGAAAAGAGCTGGATATTGAAGTAAGATGTGAAAATTTTTTATGCTTTTTCTTCCAAGATTGCTAACACTGAAGTATCCATGTGAATTGATAATTTTATCCTAATTTTGGATTAAAATTACCCGGAATGGATTTCTTACCTAGAATCGCAATCTTTGCCTCAGGAAGTGGAAGTAATGCCCAGCGGATTATAGAGTATTTTTCTGAAAAAAATATTCTGGAGATTGCCGGAATCTATTGCAACAATCCTTCAGCTTATGTTCTTGAAAGGGCAAAGAATCTGAATGTACCCGCCAGACTTTTCAATAAAGAGCAGTTTTATCATTCCAGTGACATTCTTGAAGACCTCAGGAGCAAAAAAGTAGATTGGGTTGTTTTAGCCGGTTTTCTTTGGTTAATCCCATCAAATATCCTGCAAGCCTATCCAGATCATATCATAAATCTTCATCCGGCTTTACTTCCCAAATTTGGAGGCAAAGGAATGTTTGGAAGTAAGGTTCATGAATCAGTTATCCGGGCCGGGGAGCCAGAGAGTGGAATTACAATACATTATGTGAATGAGAAGTATGATGAAGGGGAAGTCATCTTTCAGGCACGATGTCCTATCACAGAATCAGATACTTCTGAGACATTAGCTTCCAAAATCCATGCTTTGGAATATGAGTATCTTCCTAAAGTTATTGAGAACCTGGTTTCAGGGGTCAGAGAAAAATAACTCTTCTCAGGCGTATTCTTTCACCTCAATTTCACCCTTAAGCACCATCAGTCCATTCATTGCGAGTGCGCGCATTTCATCTTCCCCTGGATAGGTATAAACCGGGGCAAACTTATATACTCTTTCAATGATCATATTGGTAATCCACTTGCTGTGGGCTACTCCACCAGTTAAAAGTATAGCATCAACATCTCCCTTAAGGACGGGCACCATAGAACCAATTGATTTGGCTACCTGGTAAGCCAGGGCTTCAAGAATGAACCGGGCTTTCTGGTCACCATTCTGAGCACTCATTTCTGCTTCATAAGCACTATTTGTGCCCAGGTAGGCAACAATTCCGCCATTGCCAACCACCATTTTTATGATCTCTTTTTCAGTGTACTCCCCACTAAAGCAGAAACGAACCAGGTCACCGGTAGGCAATGTTCCGCTGCGTTCAGGTGAAAAAGGTCCTTCACCGTCTAATCCCTGGTTTACATCAATTACTTTGCCCTTTTCATGCGCCCCAACCGTAATGCCTCCACCCATATGCACTACGATCAAATTCAGATCCTCGTAGCGTTTCATAATACTTTTAGCATGCTGGCGGGCGATAGATTTTTGATTTAAGGCATGAAATATGGAGATGCGTTTAAATAGGGGATGTCCAGATATTCTTGCCAGGTCGTGTAATTCATCAACCACAACAGGATCAGCAATATAGGCTTTAGCATTAGGCAAAGAGTTGGCAATTTCATCGGCGATTAGTCCACCGAGGTTGCTGGCGTGTTCTTTAATAGGCCTCTCATGAAGATCATATTTCATGGCGTCATTTACCCGATATACGCCTGAAGGGATCGGTTTAAGCATCCCACCCCTTCCCACAACAGCCTGTATCTTTTCCAGCTGAATCTCTGCTTCTTCTAACTCTTTGTAGATAATGTCTTTCCTGAAATGAAACTGATCGGCTATATGTTCGAACTTCGCAATTTCTTCACTATGGTGGGTGATATTCTTTACAAAAATTGGGTTCGTATTCTGGTAAACCGCAATTTTTGTAGAGGTTGAACCAGGATTTATAGCAAGAATACGAAAATCTTCCATTGTCAGCAATCAGTTATGAATTCTTGATTAAGGTAAAACTATCAAGCCAATAATGCAGCCAGAGCAATAGAATATGTTTTGGTGAGAGCGCTGTCACCTCTTGAAGTGAGTACACAAGGAACTCTTGCGCCCGCTACGAAAGCAGCTAATTCAGCACCAGCCAGCTTTGTTCCCCCTTTAAAGAAGACATTACCTGCTTCAATATTTGGGAACAACAGACAATCTGCATCGCCGGCAACGGGTCCGGTCACTTTTTTGATCTCAACAGATTCCTTATCTATAGCGCAATCCAGGCTTAAAGGTCCATCTACAATACAACCTTGTATCTGCCCCCTGTCACTCATTTTTGCAAGCATTGCACCATCAACACAGGCTGGCATTCCGGCTAGCATTTGCTCTGTTGCAGCAATAACTGCCACTTTTGGTTTTTCGACACCTATTGCTTTAGAGACTTTAACCATATAATCAATGATTCTCAGTTTCTGCTTGAAATCAGGCAAAGGGATAATTGCAACATCGCTAATAGTCAACAGTTTGTGATATGCAGCAAATTCCATCACGGTAATATGACTTAATACAGCTCCTTCATTGCAAAGTCCTTTTTCTTTATTCAGGATCGCACGCATGTATTTGTCCGTACTCAATGAACCTTTCATTAAAAGGTTAGCTTTACCTTCATTGATCAGTTGAACGGCCAGTGATGCTGCTTTTATTTCATTAGGCTCATGAACAATTTCAAATGATGAAACATCAAAACCATGATCCTGGCAAATTTTACGGATGTTACTTTCGTCACCTGTAAGGGTAGCATCGATGATGCCTTTATTCACTGCAGCATAAACAGCTTCAATTGTATGTGCATCATTGGCGTAGGCAGCTACCAATCTCCGTTTTTGTTTTGATTTCAGAAGATCGAAGATTTGTTCCAATTTTGTAATGGTCATGGTATGTTTTTTTTAAGTGTTGTTAAAGAGATAACATTAGAATTATTGTAGTTATCAATAAAATACCGTGCAAAATTAGATAATTGCCTATCATTTCTGAAGGCTTCCCGATACTTTACCTGCTATTTAGAATAGTTCTTCCCAAATGTTTGTTAAAACCTGGGATTATGGAGGATAAATAGAAAAAGGATTAATCTGTATAATAATCAATCATCCGTTGAATAGCTGTTTCACACACATTACAAAAGGCATTTCCCTTAAAGGATCTCATCATACAATCAGTTGCCGGTCTGTAAAGCCCTTTAGCTACATAACCGCCACCTTCATAAACGCCTAACTTCAAAGGGTCATCAGTATTCAAGGGTGTTGGTATCACTGTATTTTCTGGAAGTAGATTTTTCCATTTATGACTGAAATCAACCAATGTAGTTAGATTTGGTTCCCAGGGTTCAATATCCAGGGGATACATTTCATTGAATGCAGTTGAACCATCATCATATTCATCAGCTAATCCGGCAAATCCATGTCCGAATTCATGTACAAAGATTTTTGCGGATGATGAGTTGCTATTTACGGAGGTGTTGTAGAAATTATAAATTGCCCCACCGCCGTATTTTTTAGTATTAACCAGGATATAAATCTGGTCATAAGGGACATTTGAAGCAAGATCTCTCACACTTTTATTATCGTAGGTCATGAGATACCTTTCAGAGTCGAAAGTATAAAAGGTGGTATTCAGAATTGTTTTTTTCCAGATTCTGTCGCCCGGAATATCTGTTCCATTCTCGGCTGACGGAGCTAAAATCCCACGGATATTAAACTTGTCTTTATTTTGTTTGAAAGGTTCAAATGCGAATAACTCTAAGGTAAATTTATCACAATCCTTTTTGAAATCTTCCATTTCATCCGCTGTATATCCTTCTGGAAGTATTACAATATCAACTTTCTTGGCGGGAATTCCATTAATTAATGCATCATATTGGGGGTAGTTATATCGTCGTTCAGATGTAATGAAGTAATTAGATGTTTCAATTTTAAATTCATGAACTATCTGATAGATGCCCAAGCTATTGCGACTCAAAATCTCAATCCGGATGTCTTTTTTTGGATAGGGCATGACCAGGGTTTCCGAAAAACTCTTCCTCAAATGTTTCGCCTCTTCAGTAAATTGCCATTCAGCGAAAAGGGTACAAAACCCATAACTATATATCAGGGTATTACTTTCTTTGTCGTACACTTTAAAATAGTACTCGCCCATTTGAAGGGAATCGATAAGTTGTTCAAAAGATCCTCCCCAGAAAGGTTCGCTTTTGATTTCATCTAATGAAAACAACTCATGTTGAGCATCTCCAGTATGATAGTAATCAATACGAAGTGTGCGGGGATAAAACCAGTCATCAAAGGAGGCTTTTGCTGCCAATGATACCAAAACGAGGCAAAGTATTCCGATAAATTTCATCAGGAGTGTATTGAGAATGGACAAACGAATATACAAAAGAAACCTTTGGCTCACCAAAGGAAGGATAGCCTTAAAAAGTTTTGTTCTCCTGACTCAGTTCGTCGGAAGCTTATCAAACAAAGCGTATTGAGGTTAGTATATCAGGTAAATAGTTCTTGATGGGGGAAAGCTGAATCCTCCCAGCCTGCTCATTGCCTGGGCGCTTCCGGAAGGTTTATTTACCACACTGCCTGAACCCGAGACATGCGACTGTACCTCTGGGCTGCCTTTATAAAAAACAGAGCCACTTCCTGAAATGGTAGCTTCCAATAAATCTCTGACAAATACATAGTTATTACCGGATCCTGAAATGGATGTCCGGCAGGAATCCATATCCAGTCCATAGGAGTCAATATTACCTGTTCCGCTGATGACTAATTCTCCTTTAGTGGCTTTTCCCCACAATTCAACATTGCCTGACCCCGCAATGGTAGCCAGAAGATTATTTACATGAATGGGCGCTTTAAAGGATCCGGACCCGGAAATGGTGAGCATTAATTGTTCTGAAATAATGGAATCTGATTGAATATTGCCAGAACCGGATATGTCCAACTCTGAAATATGATTAGTAAAAATTCTGATAATAAGAGGTTTACGTGGATTTAAACAAATGTCTCCCTCGGTTCTAAGTTCAAGCTTATTATTCCGGGTTTCAGTGATTATTTTGGGGATAAGGTTTGATTCTGCTTCAATAACTATGCTGTCAACTTTACTATGAGTAATGAATACAGAAAAATCGGAAGAAAGAGTAATAGCATCAAAGCCTGATCCCGGAATTCTTTTCTCTTTTACCATTTCGTTGTTTCCATCGATGCACTGAAGGTCACTACAGGATGTGGTGGCCAGTAGAATGAGAAATAATCCGAAAAACAGAAAAGGTTTCAAAGTAATGGAACTATTCATGATCGGGGATGAAAGAAGTTATCAATGCCTTTGACGTACAAGGCTATGAAAAGTTACAGTGAATTATGATTATTCCTAATAAGGAATGAGTATGCTTCGGGAAGTAATATGCAACAACCTTTTAGTCCTTGGTTTGAAGAAGAGAAGTGTTAATCCTGA
The DNA here is from genome assembly GCA_016707785.1 of Bacteroidales bacterium. NCBI lineage: Bacteria > Pseudomonadati > Bacteroidota > Bacteroidia > Bacteroidales > Bacteroidales bacterium. The sequence continues at coordinate 102,006 of JADJGZ010000012.1, forward strand.
AAATTTTACCGCTGCTCAATCCGGCAACATATAATCGTCCTTTATTGTCTTCTCCAAAGGTGCTGAAATTATTATTTTTAAACCTCCCGAACTCTATTGACTGCCATTTCCCATCTTTAAGTTGAAGTGTCCAGATCCGGTCAGAGCAATAATCGGCAAAGAAATATTGTCCATAGTAAAAAGATGTTTCAGAGCCCCTGAAGATATATCCTCCTGTTATAGAACATTCATCACCATGCGCGTAAGTGTGAACCGGAAATGCAAATGGTACATCTTTTATGCAGTTTTCCTGATTAAAGGGATCATTGCCTTCGAAACATCTCCATCCATAATTCTCTCCACCTTTACTCTCTGCAACTTGAAGATGGATCTCTTCTATTTTATTCTGACCTACATCTGCAATCCAGAGGTCGCCATTTAGCCTGTCGAAACTAAAACGCCAGGGATTTCTCAACCCGGTAGCCCAGATTTCGTGCTTATAGTTACTGTCGTTTACAAAAGGGTTATCAGCTGGAATAGAATATGGCACCGATTTGTCAACATCGATGCGAAGCATTTTCCCAAGCAGTTCATTAGGATTCTGTGACCTGTTTTCAGGATCTCCGGCTGCACCACCGTCTCCCATACCTATGTAAAGGTAACCATCCGGACCAAAAGTGATACAACCTCCATTATGATTAGAGTAAGGTTGTTTTATGCTCAGGATTTTAATTTCACTACTGGCATCAGCTGCATTGCCGTTATTGGGTTTTATGCTAAATCGGGAAATATGTGTTGAGTCTTCTGCACCTACATAATTGATATAGAAATACCCATTTTCTTTAAAATTGGGATGGAATGTAAGTCCAAGTAAACCTCTCTCACCTCCGTAAACAACCCTTTCATGGATATCAAGGAATGGCTCTGCCTGTTTATTCCCTGCAGAATCCAGTATATAAATGTATCCTTTCTGTCCAACAACGAACAACCGGTCATCACCTGCATTTGTTATACTACAGGGTTGATCAATATCTTTGGCAAAAGGGATGAGTTTTTCATCAATAGTTTTTTGATTGCATCCTATCAGGGTAATTACTCCTAATAATAAAAAAATCCTGTTGGTGAAAAATAGAGGTTTCATATGGTTTGGTTTTGAAGGACTGGTTTAATTTTTAACCCAACAACATGATAACCAGTTCAATGAGACTTTGTTATCCTGATATATTCGGGGTCTTTTACAAGAGTTTTAAAGGCAGGTTCCTTATTAAGTCGGGAATAATCTTTAAATCCTAGTTGAAAGGCATCTTCAAGTGCATTCAAAGCTTCCTTTTTTTGACCTTGCTGTATCAATATCAATGCAGCAAGGTAACGATGTTCAGAATTGGAGGGGTCAATAATACTGTAAAGTTCCACAAAATGGAAAGCCATTTCCAGGTTGCCCTGCCGGATAGACCTATTGGAGAGTGAGTAAGCATTGAGACTAAGGAATCCGAGCAGACGCTTATACATATGTGTTTCGTCTGATTGTGGCAATTTTTCTGAGGCAGAACGAAGTTTTTGGGACTCCTTCATCCACCAGTCGGGTTGTTCACTTTGAATACTAAGGGAATATTGTGACTGTAAGTTTATTTCGGTGGAAAGAATTTGTTCATTCCTTTGCTGTGCGGCAATAAAGGAAGGTTCTGTAATGACTCTGTCAATTTCTGAATTTAATGGTGTGAGATCTGTCAGACCTTCCAGGTATTGCCTCATTTTTACCAGGTACTTATAGCTGGTAACAAAATCTTTATTCTTTCGGGCACTATCTGCCAGGTTAAAATTATCATCGATGAACTGGTTGATCAGTACCCGGTTAAGGTTTACTGTTCCTTTTCGCATTCTGTCAAACTCCAGCCAGGTGAAAATCTGAGGTACAATTTCTGATGGTGGCCAGGCATGAGGGCCATCATATTCAAGAAGATAGTGAGTAGTACCCGTGGCTTCCAATTTTTTATCCAATTGATGCAATTCTGTATAATTAAAATCCCAGGTTCCGGCTATGGAGAGATAGCTGAATGTAATATCCTGTTGTGGGTTTTGAGCAGGTAGTCCGGCTCCGATTGCAATAATTCCTGCTATGTTGCCTTCGTTTAGTGCAAAGGATCCTGCCACTCTTGCCCCACCGGAAAAACCTGCAAGGTAAATAGCTTTGGAATCTGTGGAATAAGTTGAAGTAAGGTCTGAAAGCACTGTTTTGCATATCAGGTTAGTTTCAGCGGGGGACATTCCATTTTTAGAATTATTGGAGGCTGCGAGTATGAAGCCATATTTCTCAGCTTGTTCTTTAAACAGACGGACCGGTAACAATCCTTCGGCATGAGGATCAAAGCATAATAATACCGGCCATTTCTTTTCTTTTTGATAGGATGATGGAACATATAAAGTGTAGGATAGACTGGTATCTTTTACACATTTGACCTGTTCTGTTATTTTTCCGGGTTCTTCTATCAGAATAGATGAGGAGGAACTATTATTACATCCGGAAGTGAGTATTGAAAGGAAAATGAAGCTGATTAAGGTATTCAATTGCCGGGTGCTCATTTTTTACTTCATTTTAGATGGCCTGAATGCTATGTTGGGATTGCGTTTCCACAAATTTCGGTATTTTTTGTTTTTTATCAAAATAATGTATATTTGAGGCGTTTCAATCACCAGATATGAAATTTAACCAGTTAACAGGTTTAAGAAAAACAATATTCCGTTACATTAAGGAGCGTGACTATTATATTGTTGATATTCAAAGTTGTATATAGTTTTTAAAACAGTTTTATCATTGCTAAAACAATTTCTATGGAGTTACCTTTTGCCGAACCCTACAAAATTAAAATGATTGAAACGATCAGGCGAAGTGAACGTGCTGAGCGTGAAGCCTGGATTACCAAGGCTGGATTTAATCTTTTCAATTTATCATCTGACCAGGTGTTCATTGACTTGTTAACTGATTCCGGTACAGGTGCAATGAGTGATAAGCAGTGGGCAGAGATTATGACTGGTGATGAGAGTTATGCCGGATCAGCATCTTATTTTAAGCTGAAGGCTGCAGTCAAAGATATATTTGGTTTTGATTTTTTCTTACCAACTCATCAGGGCCGGGCTGCTGAAAATGTCCTTTTTAGTGTTCTGGTCAAGGAAGGAGACGTAGTCCCCGGTAATTCACATTTCGATACTACCAAAGGTCATATTGAGTTCAGGAAGGCACATGCAGTGGATTGTACCATTGATGAAGCTTTTGATACAGAATTGGACCATCCTTTTAAAGGGAATGTTGATCTTGAAAAGCTGGAAAATGAAATAAAAAGACATCCTAAGGAAAAGATTCCCTTCATATTAGTAACCTTAACCTGTAATTCTTCAGGCGGACAACCCGTTTCACTTGAGAACCTGAGGCAAGTGAAGGCTATGGCTCAAAAATATGGAATCAGGTTATTGTATGATTCAGCAAGATATGCTGAAAATGCCTATTTTATTAAGAAAAGGGAGCCAGGCCAGCAGAACAGGGCTATTAAAGATATCGTAGCAGATATGTATAGTCTTGCAGACGGCATGACTATGAGCAGTAAGAAGGATGGTATTGTCAATATCGGAGGCTTTATTGCACTTAACGATAGTGAGATACATCGCCAGGCTTCGGTTTTCAATATTATGTTTGAAGGGTTTATCACCTATGGGGGACTTGCTGGTCGCGATATGGCTGCATTATCCCAGGGTTTGTATGAAGCCTTAGACTTTGATTATCTTGAAGCCAGGGTTGGCCAGGTGGGATATCTTGGGAAACTGCTGACTAAATATGGTATTCCAGTGCAGCAACCTTATGGCGGACATGCAATTTTTATTGATGCAAATAAAATTCTTCCACATTTGCCTAAAGAACAATTCAGGGCACAAACATTAGCTGTTGAATTATATTTGGAAGGAGGTGTCCGGGGTGTTGAAATTGGCGCAATGATGGCTGACAGGGACCCTGTTTCGCGTGAGAATCGATACCCAGCACTTGAATTGGTCAGGTTGGCTATTCCAAGAAGAGTTTATACCAACAATCATATGGAATATGTGGCCGCTTCAATGGCCAATGTTTTCGAACGCAGAAAATCCATCACCTCAGGAATGGAAATTCTTTATGAAGCTCCAATTCTGCGCCATTTTACTGTAAAAATGAAAAGGAAGGATTCCATCTAAATCCGGACTTATCAATGTAATGAACAAGCATTGATTTTCTTTTTTTTCTGCACCAGGTTACTGAAAAATCAGTTTTCAGTAACCTGTTTTCATCTTGTGACGGATGGTTTAAACATTCATCGGATAATCTTAATGTTAAATTGTCTTAAATCAATTGCAAGGCGTGGTTTAGCGTATTTTTCTTGTAGATATTTGTCTTAAAAAAGACATGGAAAATAATTTAAGTTCGGCGTACAATTTTATTGGATTGGATCAGTTTATTCTTTGATCTTTCATGGTCCCTACAATTTTATCCAACATTTAGTTATTTACTCTTGTTTTAACTCCTGGTACTTATAATTATCAAAATCGCGTCATAAAATATAATCCAAAATTCAATGAAACAATTATTCTGGTTCCTGATGATCTTGCTTATGGTATGTTCAGGACAGTTGGTGGCTCAATCTCCGACTAAAGTTACCATCAAAAGTATGATCAGGGACACATCGAATGCTGAAGTGCCTTTTGCAACTGTTATGCTTCTTACACCCAAGGACAGTACGCTGGTGAATTTACCACCAGCGATGGATCCGGTGCATTTTCATTTAATAATGTCAGGAATGTCCCTTACTTATTAAAGATTTCGCATATCAGTTACCTTCCACATCAACAATTGATTCAAACATCTTCTTCAGCAATCAATGACCTGGGAGTAGTGAGAGTGAAGCCTATTTCCCTGGCATTGATGGAAGTGGTTGTCAAGGCTGCCAAAGCCCCGCTAAGGATCAGGGGAGATACGGTTGAATATGATGCCACTACTTTTAAAGTTCCACCCGGATCAACAGTGGAAGACTTATTGCGCAGGCTTCCCGGTATTGAAGTGGATGCGGAAGGAAACATCAAAACTCAGGGTAAGGATGTAAAAAGGGTATTTGTGGATGGGAAGACTTTCTTCGGTGACGATCCAAAGAGCGTTACCAAGAACCTCGGTGCGGAAGCCATTTCAAAAGTGCAGGTGTATGATGAAAAGTCGGAGCAGGCGAAGTTAACAGGTGTTGATGATGGCACAAAGGAAAAGGCCATGAACCTTGAACTGAAGGAGGAGTATAAAAAGGGATCCTTTGGAAAGATTACCGGGGCTGTTGGAACGGATGAACGTTGGGCCGGACGTGGGAATTACAATCGTTTCAATGATAAAAACCAGCTTTCATTCATAGGATATGCCAATAATATCAATCAAACCGGGGTGAATTGGGAAGACTATGGTGAGTTTAAAGGCCAGAACGCTTTTAATGATTATGATAACGGGGATTTTGGATTCAGTTCAGGTGGTGGAAGATATTATTCTTTCAGTGGCGATGATTCACCAATGAACCAGTTTGATGGCCGGGGGTTCACAAAGAATTTCGGAGGAGGTACAAATTATAATTATGATAACAAGAAGACGAAGTTTAATGCCAGTTATTTCTATAACCAGACTAAACTGAATCTTGAGCAGTTTTCAAGCAAGCAGACTTTCTTAGGGGATAGCTCTTTTTATAATAATGATACTTTGGCAAAGAACGATTTCAGAGGCAATCATACTTTTGCAACCCGTTTTGAGAAGGAGATTGACTCTAATAATATCATCATTGTAAAAGCTAATTTCCGGCTTAGTAACTCCAATTCTTCAATGGATCAAAGTCAACTCTATTCAGGAGCTGAGAAAGTTCTTTTCAACAGGCTCAGTATGAATAATTCGAATGATCTTGAATCCTGGAGAATAACGAGTGCATCTATATTCCGCCACCGGTTTAAGAAAAAGGGCCGGTCATTGGCTGTGAGTGCAGGATATAATATTAACAGGAGTAACGGTTCAGACCAGCTTTTTTCTTTGAATGAATTCTTCAATGCAGCCTCATTCAAGGAACAAATCAGGAAGTTGAATGAGAAAGACAATGATGTTTCCCAGCTAAAATCAAGCTTATTATATACCGAGCCACTTTCAAAAGTGTGGTACTGGGAGACATTCTATAATTTCAGTTTGAGTGAAAATGGAGTGAACCGACAGGTGCTCAATCCTTCGGAGAATAACATCAGAATTGATAGCCTGAGCGTGTATTATACAAACAACGTGCTATATAATCGTTTGGGTTCCAGTATCCGGTATTCCAATAAAGGGTTAAATGTACAAGTCGGAGCCGCTGCCCAGCAACTGCAGCTAAAAGGTAATTATGCGATTGATAAGGATCTTCCCTTTTCAGATACATTAAAGAGAAGCTTCAATAACTGGACCCCGAATTTATCGGCCAGTTACCAGCTACCTCATAATATGTGGATCAGCACAAATTATAATTATGATGTAACAGAACCATCAATTACCGACCTGCAATCGGTTCCAAATACCGATAATCCTTTATATAGAAGTGAAGGTAACCCAAATTTGAAGCCTGAGAGATCACATTCTGTCAGTTTGAATTTTAATTACTGGAACCCATCATCTTTTGCCAGCCTTGGGATTGGAAGTAATTATAATAATTATGACCAGAACATTGTCTATAACCAATGGGTGGAAGTGATTGATACTATTGGGATCAGGACTACCACGCGGGCCGAGAACATTGAAGGAGGCTCCAGCTTTAACATGTATGTGTGGTCTAGCTTCCCAATCATTAAAACCAAGCTCACAATTGACTTTAACGGATCTGTGAATATTGGGAATTCCCCTGCTTATGTGAATGATGTATTAAATGAAACAGATAACAAAGGATATAATTTCGATTTCGGGATCAACCTAACTCCAAGCCCAAAGTTGATCATGAATATCAGTCAGGGGATCAATTTCAATGACATCTCCTATTCGATTCGCACTGAGCAAAATCAGAAGATCAGGAATTATGAAACTTATGCTTCTGTAAAATGGCAATTTGCACCCAAGTTTTTCCTGGAGAGCAATTTTAATTATGCTATTTACAGGAATGATAAATTTAATTTCGACCGTGATATGCCAATTTGGAATGGATCAATACGTAGAATTCTTGGGAAAAAGAATCGTTTGGAAATACGCCTGGCAGCTTTTGATATACTGAATAAGAGAGTATATATCAGTCAGTATGGTACTGCAAACTATATATCTTATACCAGTGCTCCAACCCTGGCAAGATATTATATGTTAAGTGCCACATACAACCTTAGGGGATTTGAAGATAAATTAAAGAAGAATAATTTTTGGTAGGATTGATTTTTCACAAGCGTAATAAATAGAGATTAGTTATGAGATACATTAGTTTCATCATTGGGAAAGGTCAAAAGGCAATCAGTATAACAGTTGCTGTGATGATGCTTTCATTTTTCCTGCCAAACAGTACTTTTGCCCAGACAATGGAGGGGAAAATCCGTTTTCTGATTACTCACAACTGGACAAAAAAGATGGCTGCAGTTGACTATCTTAGTAAGCAGCAGAGGGAAAGAATCACCTATATGTGGGGTAACAGATCTGAATGGAAGGAATTCACAGAGATGTACTTTAAGCCTACCCAGAGTTTTTACAAGGATTCGGAAGAGAGAGCTGAAGCTGACGATGAAGGTTATTCCTGGAGGCGGGATGAATATTCCATCAGAAGAGATTTTGAGAAGCAAAAGACGTTGGATATGATTCAATTGTTAGGCAAGGTATATATCATTGACGATTCTTTGCGTCCGCAGCCATGGAAAATTCTGAATGATATCAAGGAAGTTGCCGGCCATATTTGTATGAATGCCTATTGGCATGATACGCTTAAACAACAAAAGGTAACTGCCTGGTTTGCCATGGATATGCCCATCAGTGGTGGTCCGGAGCGATTTTGTGGATTGCCCGGGATGATTTTGGAAATAGAAATAAATGACGGTGCCATGGTGATTACCGCGGATAAAATTGAAATGAAGTCATTAACTACAGAGATGGATTTACCAAAGAAGATGAAGGGTAAAAGAATCCATGAGGATGATTATTATAAAGTCATCAAGAAGTACATGGATGAGCGGAAAGCAGCTGAAGAACCACCTTTCTGGGGTATAAGGTATTAAAATTCAGATAGTTTCAAGATTGCAATAATGGAGATGATCAGATATTCTGGTCATCTCCATTCATTATATATTCTTTTGCCTTGTTGGTATAGGTTTTCAATAGGGGAAACACTTTTGGTGCAACAGAAGCTAATGGTTTATACAATGCGGATTCATCTTTCTGTTCTTTTGTAACCAGGTAGGATTTTGGGTCGATCTTTTCCAGAACCATCACCAGAGCAGATACAATCAGCAAACCTTTAGCAACTCCCAGTAATAATCCTGCTATTCTGTTTACAATTCCGAGACCTGTAGTTTTGACCACTGAAGTGAGAAATTGTCCCAGAAGAAAAGTAAGCACCAATACAATAGTAAAAGTGAACAGGTAGGAAATCGGTTTAATATTTGAGCTTTTCATGTCAAATTGTTTTCGAAGCAAGTCAGCTACGAATTCAGAAAAATGAATTGCTGCATAAAACCCAATCAGGATACCTGCAAGCATGGCTAAAGTGATAATAAACCCTTTGGAAAAGCCTTTCCAGGCAAAATAGGCAAGTGGAACCAGCAATACCAGGTCAAGGATATTCATATTTGATTAGGAAGATTTAAGTTTTTTATTTGAGAAACTTGTGGTTGAGTAATTTTATTGCATCCACAACCAGGGATTAATCAGTTCAGGTTGGACGAAGCCTCTTTGTTAATTCCGAATTAAAAACAAATGCATTAAGCTCAGGATTAGCAGCATAAAGTATATTGTCTTTATTTCCTTCCCACCAGAGTTTTCCATTAAACAGGAAGTATATTTTCTGCCCGATTTCAAGTACAGAATTCATGTCGTGTGTAACAACCACTGTTGTGATATTATACTCTTTAGTGATTTCACTGATCAGTTCATCAATGAGGTTTGCCGTTTGAGGATCCAATCCGGAATTGGGTTCATCACAAAAAAGGTATCTTGGGTTCAATGCAATCGCGCGTGCTATGGCAACTCTTTTCTTCATGCCACCACTTAGTTCTGAAGGGAATAGTTTATTGGCATTTTCAAGGTTCACCCTGGAGAGGCAGAAATTAGCTCTTTCCAGTTTCTCGGCATGTGTCATTTTTGTAAACATTGTTAGCGGGAACATAACATTCTGCTCAGCTGTCAGCGAATCAAACAGTGCCCCACCCTGGAATAACATGCCAATTTCCTGGCGGATTTCTTTTTTCTGACTAAAGTCCATTTCCGAGAAAGGACGTTTATCATATAACACTTGTCCTTCCTCGAAAGGCAAAAGCCCGACGAGGCATTTGAGCAGGACCGTTTTACCCATGCCGCTCTGCCCGATGATCAGGTTGGTTTTTCCCTGATCAAAATGGACTGTTACATCCTCGAGAACGATTTTTTCACCAAATCGTTTAGTGATGTGATTCCCTTCTATCATACCAGAAGCAGTTGGGTTAAGATCAGGTTTGAGAAGATAATGGCAATACTACTGTAAACCACGCCTGAAGTGCTGGCATTACCAACTTCAAGCGCACCTCCTTTAGTATAATAACCATGGTATGCAGAAACGGAAGTTATGATAAAGGCAAATACAACTGTTTTAATGAGGGCATAATAGATATCATACATATGAAAGAATGACTGAATGCCATAAATATATCCGTATGATGTAATTGATCCGGTGGCAGTACCGGCAGCCCAACCTCCAATTACACCTAAAACCATGCTCATCATAATGAGAAATGGGAAAATGAACATGGCAGCCATGATCTTGGGAAGGATAAGATAGGATGCAGAGTTGATTCCCATTACTTCAAGGGCATCGATCTGTTCCGTTACTCTCATGGTTCCTATTTCCGAAGATATCCTGGAACCCACTTTTCCGCAAAGGATGAGGCTGATGATCGTAGGCGCGAATTCAAGCACAATACTTTGCCTGGTGGCAAAACCGATGGTATATAGGGGTACCAGGGGTGAGTCAATGTTAAATGCCATCTGAATGGTGAGAACAGCACCCATAAAAACTGAAATAATAGCAACGATTCCTGCTGAAGCCAGTCCGAGGTTCTCAACTTCGAGCATGAATTGGCGGCGATAAACAGTCATTTTTTCAGGTTGTTTGAAAACCTGGAGAAGCAAACTAAGGTATCGGCCAAAATGGTAAATAATCTTCATCTCACACAATAATTACCGCTAAATTAGCGTAAAATTAACTACAAGAACACTGTTTGCAACATTATTGGTTTTCAATTTCCTGCCAAATACCAATTCTTTAGGGATGGAAACTACCTTTGAACCTTTGAGTTTAAAATATGTTTAGGAATAAGCAGGTAAAAAAATGAATACATAAAGTTGTAATAATAACTAAAGAAGTAGTTCCTTTGTATTTGAATGTCATGATCATGGGTAAACTTAAGTCAGTGTTGTCTCATAAGGTTTTACTTCTTTTTGGAGTAAGCACGATGGTTATTATGCTTCAGGGTTGTATGACCCCCAATTACAATAATAAGAACTGGCGCAGAAGCCCTCCTTCAACCGGTAGAAACCGATGCGGTTGTTTAATGAAGATGCCAGGTCAGTTAATGCTTCCTCAGGATGGTCTTATTTACCAGGCCTGAATTTTTCAACCGACTGCTAAATCGGTTTCCAGAACATTCAAGAGGACTCATTTCCGAATATTTCAATCGGTATGATTTCATTATAAAAGTTACCTCTCCCAGGAAGCAAAAGCTTGGTAGTTTTCGGTCATCTTCCGGAAGTGAATTACCTGTTATCAGTATAAATAATGATTTAGGAGAGTATTCTTTCCTATTGGTTTTTATTCATGAGTTGGCCCACCTTAAGGTTTGGAAAGAATATGGTCGCAAGGCTATGCCACATGGAAGAGAATGGAAGCTGTCCTTTCAGGAACTCACCCTGCCTTTCCTGAATCCTCAGATATTACCTGATGAACTAATTGTGGCCTTAAAGATTCATTTCAGAAAGACCCCATCCTCATTTCACCGGGATGTTCAAATCTTGCGAGTTCTGAATCGGCTGGAGGAAAAGGGAGAAATGCTCACCCTGGCTGAAATTGGAAACCAGGTTAAGTTTCAGCTATTGAATGGAAAACAAATGATTAAATTGGAGCGGATGCGGACCAGATATAAGTGCTTTTGTCCATCAAACAAGAGATATTACCTCGTTTCACCTACTGCTCAAATAATTCTGATTTAAAGTAAGTATTGATTCCGGTTTTTCTATATTTGTGAGAGACCAGTTTTAAATTTGGATCGTTATAAATATTGTCAAACAGTGATATGATGGATAAAAATAATTATGGTGTAATTATGGCCGGAGGGGTCGGTGCCCGATTCTGGCCGATGAGCAGAACCATGCGTCCTAAACAGTTCATTGATATTTTAGGGACAGGAGAAACATTAATACAACAGACTTTCAGACGATTATCAGTTGTTTGTCCTCCGGAGAATATTTTTGTTGTAACACATGAACTTTATAAGGATCTTGTTATTGAACAACTTCCGCTGATTATTCCTGATCATGTGCTGTGTGAACCTGTCAGAAGAAATACTGCACCCTGCATTGCCTATGCTTGTCACAAGATTGCTCATCTTAACCCGGATGCAAGGATTGTAGTTGCTCCTTCTGATCACATCATTTTAAAAGAAGAGATTTTTACAAAAACCCTGAGAGATGCTCTTGATGCTGTAAGTGTCAACGACTGGCTCATTACACTTGGGATTATGCCAAGTCGTCCGGATACCGGGTATGGTTATATTCAGTTTGATGAGACAAAGGAATTCAAGCCCCATACCAGTGTTAGAAAGGTGAAGACTTTCACGGAGAAGCCACATCATGAGCTTGCAGTTTCATTTTTGCAGAGTGGAGATTTTCTATGGAACTCAGGAATTTTTATCTGGTCCCTTCGGAGTATCCTGAATGCATTTGATAAGCACCTTGCGGAGGTAAATTCTATTTTCAGAGAAGGCGACAGTAGTTATTTTACGCCCATGGAATCAGATTACATTTTACAAGCTTATACCTTGTGTAAAAGTATCTCCATCGACTACGGTGTAATGGAGAAAGCAGATAATGTTTATGTTATTCCTTCTGATTTTGGATGGTCCGACCTTGGAACATGGGGATCGTTGTATGAAGCCCGCATAAAAAACGAAGATAATAATGCAATAGTTGGAGATTCTGTGATTCCTGTGGATACAAAGAATTGTATTATAACAATGCCGGATCACAAGGTAGCACTTATTCAGGGCCTGGATAATTACATTATTGTTGACGAAAAGGATGTTTTACTGATTTGCCGAAAAGGTGATGAACAGAATATCAGGAATTATGTGGATGAAGTGCGGGAAAGAAAAGGTGACAAATACGTTTAGTATTAACAATTAGAGACTTAAAGTAATGATAAAGAAAAAACTATTACTGCTTTTGACCCTGTGCTCGATTCTGATGAATACCAGGGCAGATGAAGGAATGTGGCTTCCACTCTTCATTGAACGGCTTAATTATGTTGATATGCAGAAAGAAGGTTTGCACCTTACTGCAGAAGAATTATACAGTATAAATCATAACAGTCTTAAGGATGCCATTGTCATTTTTGGTGGTGGATGTACAGGAGAGATCGTTTCAGAACAGGGATTGTTATTTACGAACCATCATTGCGGTTATGGCTCTATTCAATCGCACAGTACTGTTGAGCACGATTATCTGACTGACGGTTTTTGGGCAACGAGACTCGAAGAAGAGCTTCCCACACCAAATCTGGCTGTGCGTTTCCTGGTTAGTATCCAGGATGTAAGCAAGGAAATGCTTGAAGGGATTGATGAGAACATGACGGAGCAAGCCAGGAATGAAAAAATCAGGGAAAACAGCAGGAAACTGGAAGGAGAAGCTACGAAAGATAATTCCTATGATGCCAGGGTTGGTTCTTTCTTTAATGGTAATGAATTCTATCTTTTCCTTTATGAAGTTTTCAGGGATGTTCGCCTGGTTGGGGCTCCTCCTTCTTCAATTGGCAAATTCGGTGCCGATACCGACAACTGGATGTGGCCGAGACATACCGGTGATTTTTCAGTTTTCAGAGTTTATGCAAGTACTGACAATAAACCGGCTGAATATGCCAAAGAAAACGTCCCTTTAAAACCCCGCAAGTTTTTACCTATTTCTATCAAAGGGGTGAAGAAAAATGATTTTGCTATGATTATGGGATACCCTGGAACCACCGACCGGTATGCTACTTCTTATACCCTTGATTGGGCCCTGGAACGGAACAATCCTGCTATTGTGAAAATCAGGACAAAGAAACTGGAAATCCTGCGGGAAGATATGAATGCTGATGCAGCAGTTCGAATAAAATATGCTTCAAAATATGCAGGAACGGCTAATTACTGGAAGTTTTTCATCGGGCAGAACAAAGGGCTGAAGAGATTAGCAGTAGCTGACAGGAAAAGGCAATTGGAGAAACAATTTCTCACCTGGGTACAAGCAAATCCTGATAAAACAATAATTTATAAAGATGCCCTTAAAAGCATAGAAAAAGCATATGAAATCATCAACACCTATGAAATGGCGGTGAGGTACAATTCGGAAGCGATTGTGAGAGGCTGTGAGATCATAGCTTATGCCAGGCAGTTTGAATCATTAGCCAAAGCCATGGGTGAAACAGATGAGGCAAAACTCAAATCAGTTACAGAAAAAACTGGTACTGCATCCAAGCAATATTTCAAGAATTATAGCGCCCCTACTGATCAGAAAATGCTTGCCGCTATGCTGAAGTTGTATTATGAAGATGTGCCTTCAGAATTTCAACCAGCGCAGCTCAAGACTATTTTCAAAAAGTATAAAGGGAATTTTGAAAAGTACGCTGAATATGTTTTCTCTAAATCCATCTTTACCAGCCAGGAAAAAGTAGATGCTTTCCTCGCCAATCCTTCTATGAAACAGCTCAGTAAAGATCCGGCATGGATATTACAGCGGTCATTTAGTGAAAATGCCCAGAAAATTGACAAACTGGTTAAGCCAGGAACAGATTTATTGGCAACAGGAAGGCGACTCTATGTGAAAGGGTTAAGGGAAATGTTGCCTGATCAGAAGTTCTACCCGGATGCCAATAGTACTATGCGCCTCACTTATGGGAAAGTGTTGGATTACAGTCCGGCTGATGCTGTAGATTTTAATTATGTTACTACCCTGAAAGGATTAATTCAAAAGGAAGATCCAACGAACTGGGAATTTGTAGTTCCTGAAAAACTTAAAAAGCTCTATGAAGATAAAGATTATGGGAACTATGGTGAAAATGGGGAGATGATAGTAGCTTTCCTCACCACCAATGACATCACCGGTGGAAACTCTGGAAGTCCTGTAATGAATGGAGATGGTGAGCTGATTGGAATTGCTTTTGACGGGAACTGGGAAGCTATGAGCGGGAACTATGCTTTTGAACCGGAACTTCAGCGAACCATCAACGTTGATATCAGGTATGTCCTCTTTATTATTGAAAAATATGCAGGGGCTACTAATCTGATCAAGGAGCTGGATATTCGCAATTGACAGGGTCAATACATTATTACTAATAGAAAACAGCTGATGGCGTTAGAGATTGAAAGGAAATTTCTGGTTGACCCGGCTAAGCTACCTCAAGGGTTGGATGGAGTGATCATCCGACAGGGTTACATGCTGATTAGCCAGGAAAAGTCCATTCGTATCCGTATCTCCGGACATAAAGCCTTTTTTACTATCAAGGGAATGGATCGAAATGGGGTCAGACCTGAATTTGAATATGAAATCCCATTTGAAGACGGGCAGGATTTGTTTGATCAATTTACGTTACCAGGTAAAATCTCCAAGATTCGGTATCATCACATCTTTAAAAAACACCTTTGGGAGATAGATGAATTTCTTCTCGATAATAAAGGCCTCTGGATTGCAGAAATAGAATTGGCTTCGGAGGATGAAACCTTTGATATCCCTGACTGGATTGTTAGTGAAGTAACCGGTGATTTACGTTTTTTTAACACCTATCTGTCGCAGCACCCCT
The DNA here is from genome assembly GCA_016707785.1 of Bacteroidales bacterium. Lineage (NCBI taxonomy): Bacteria > Pseudomonadati > Bacteroidota > Bacteroidia > Bacteroidales > Bacteroidales bacterium. Next base: position 117,245 of record JADJGZ010000012.1, read on the forward strand.
ATTCAACCTGGTAAACAGGAAGAATATGTTGTGAACTATTCCTAATTTTGCAGGATCACGACATTATCTAAATTATTCTTGTTATGAAACAGATTTCGGCCATACTCTTATTGGTGACTTTGATTTTTCTTCAATCCTGTAAGAAGGATGAAATAGTGGAATCGTACCAAAGGGGAGGAAATTCCTTGGTTGCGGCTCCTGATGGCAATATGGTTATTGCGGGATTTAATAATTCTGAAAGTTCAGGATTTGATGCTTTTTTAACCAAAGTGAATTCCAGCGGGGAGGTGATTTGGGAATCTTCCTATGGTGATAATAATTCAGATGCATACTATCATGTTATCAATGGTGTGGGTGGAGGATATGTAGCAAGTGGTTTCCAGACATCGACAACATCAAATAGCAGGACTTCAATGTTGATCAGGAAGGTAAAGGAGGATGGTTCGGCAGAATGGGCAAGTTTATTTGGTGTTGGGTCCATTTCCCAGGGGTTCTCACTTACTTCGACCAGTGATAGCGGCTACATAGCTTGCGGATATATCATGGATGATTTTGATGATGACAGGGATATTTACCTGGCAAAAGTCAATTCGTCCGGTGAAAAGGTTTGGGATAAACGGATTGGCAGCAATACCTCTACTTCCGCCAAATACGATGAAGCATATGCAATTGCTGAAGCTTCTGATGGATCAGTATTCATTACCGGCTCAATGGCAGGGAATGTCAGTTGTTGTGGAGATGCATTCCTTATGAAGCTTAGTTCAACGGGTGACAGTCTCTGGACAAAAACGTTTAGTGAAGGACTGGGTTATTCATTGGAGATTGCCTCTGATGGAACCATTGCCATCGGGGGAATGGTTGAAGCCAACGGACAGGATCTTTACCTGATTAAAGTAACTGCTTCCGGGGAAAAAGTGTGGGAAAAAACATTTGGAGGCACTGGATTTGATTATGGCACCACTCTTGTACTTGCTGATGATGGCGGGTATGCTATTACCGGGATTACTGCTGCTTCTGGAAGCGCTAATCAGAATATTCTCCTGAATAAGTATGATTCAGGTGGAAATTTGAGCTGGACAAAGACTTATGGTGGTGATGATGTTGACCAGGGAGTTGGAATAATCCAACATGCAGATGGTGGTTTTAGTATAACAGGTTTGAGTAATAGCGGGGGAAGTTTCATTTTCCTCAACCGAACCAGCAGTACCGGAGAAGAAATTTGGCAGAAAAAATTGAACTAATCTATTTAATAGTGGCATAGTGTTTGTAACCATGCTGCCACACAAAATAACTTTGAGATGAAAACAATCAAGTATTTTACCTTAACCATTATTGTAAGTGTAGTGATGTCTACCGGATTTGCCTATGCTCAGAAGGTAGGTGTTGCCGCCGATAAGCAGAAACAGGAAAACCTGGAGAAGAATAAAAAAAGACAGGCGGAGATGAAGAAGAAGTACAACTCCATGACCCCTGAGCAGGCTGCAGAGGCGGAGCGCAAAGCAAATGAATACAAAAAAGCGGGTGGAAAATCCAAAACTGGGGGGAATACTACCCAGCCATCTCCGGGCGTGTCGAAACCTACTACCAATTCAGCTGTAAATAAAACACAGCAGAATCCCAAACAAGGGAATGTTCAGAAACCGGGAGCAACTAAAAAGGTGATCTGGATGGAATCAAATGGGAAGCCTAAGGTTACACCCACCACGGGAACTCCAGGGAAACCTGAAGCAAAACCAAGCGGCACAAATACCCAGAAACCTGTTGTAACAAAAGGTAAAAAGGAATCGGGTGTAAAAACAAAGTAATAATTAGATATAGATAGAAAAGGGAGGAGCCGGTAACGACTTCTCCCTTTTTTTATACTTATCGAGTATGAATGGTTAGAGTCGGGTCTTCACTAATGCAAATCTCTGCTTCAGTCTGAGAAAGGGTTTTTCGAGAAGCTCATAACTAATAACAGGGATAATCAGGGAGGCAAGGAAGATGATCAGGAAGTAGAGGTAAATATTATTGATGTGATAATCCATCAGAACTTTCTTGATAACTACCAATACCAGGATGTTGCCGTACATATAGATACCATAAGATACTTTTCCCAGGTAAAGTATAGGTTTAAATTTTCCAAGGAAACTTTTCCTGTCGGGGTTAAAGAGAGTATCCATCATGATTAGCCCTATCAATACGATGTAAACGAATCTTCTGGTAACTCCATTCAGCATATTTTCATAATTACTCATATCATCAAAAGATAACAGGATAACCAGGATGACTGAGATCAAGGAAATGCTAATCCAATGCATTTTAAAGGTAAAGGGCTTTTTGATATAAAATACCGCCAATAGTCCTCCGAGAAGAATCACATCCATCCTGCTGAATGTATGCAGGTATAACTCATACCAATTGGATGCCAGGAACAGGTAAGTATAAATTTTATAGCACCAGCTGAATCCCAGGAGAAGGGTGATAGCATGCGGAAGTTTCCTAATCGGAATAAAGGCTACAATAATAGGCCAGAAGATATAGAAGTGTTCTTCAATACAAATGGACCAAAAATGAGAGAAGGGATAAATCCATTCCTGGGTATTGATGGTTTGGAAGTTATTGATGAGTGCAATCGTTGGCCAATATACAGGTTGTTTTTCTCCCAGCCAGCTTACAAGAAATGGAGCAATAGCAACAAGGAAAAAATATAAAGGCCAGATCCTTAATCCACGCCGGATATAGAATTTGGGAATATTTACTTTCCCGTATTTCTGTTTTTCAATAACCAGTAAATAGGTGAGGAGGTATCCACTGATAAAAAAGAAAATATCCACCCCGATGGGCAGGTTTCTTAAAAACTGATCAACATGAGCACCAAACCCGGAAAATGTTTTGTAATCTCCGGCAGATAAAATTCCGGGTAGCCCAAACCAGCCTTTCCACGCTATATATGAATGGTAAATGACAATCATAAAGGCTGCAAAGAAACGAATGATATCAAACTGAGGGATATAGACAGCTGAATTGCTTTTTTCTTCCAATGAAAGGGTTGTTAGGAGTTTAGCCAAAGTTAGAAAGTTTTTAAGTATAGGAATCAGCAAAACAAATAAAAAAAAGGCCCCCCGAAGGAGGCCTTTCTTTGAATCTGAGATTATTTCACAATTGTAAGTTCATCGATCAGATTTTTGGCACCCGCATATTTGTCGATAACAAACAATACATAACGGATGTCCACATTGATTGTACGTTGAAGTTCGGGTTCAAAGGCTATATTTCCACTCATAGCCTCCCAGTTTCCATCAAAAGCGATTCCAATCAGATGACCATCACCATTTAGGACCGGGCTGCCTGAATTACCACCTGTAATATCATTGTCAGTAAGGAAACAGGTATACATTTTCCCATCTTCACCATAGGAGCCATAATCTTTTTTGAGATAGAGTTCCTTTAATTTAGGAGAGACAATAAATTCTTCATTGGTTGGATCCTCTTTCATAATCACTCCGTCGAGTGTAGTGAAGTAGTTATAATGAACAGCATCGGCCGGGAAATAATCAAGTACCTTACCATAGGTCATACGCATGGTGCTATTGGCATCAGGGTAGTAACTTTTATCAGGGTTCATTTCGCGCAAACCAGCAAGGAACAGGCGGTTGGTTTTCTTTAATTTACTTGAAAGTTGCTGATTGGTTGCCTGAGCTTTCTGGAAATTTTCCATGAAAGAAGAATACGTTTTATAAGCAAGATCATTATTGAGTTTCTTCAGTGATGGTTTTTCCAGGAAAGCTTTAAAGTTCGCTTCAGTGCAGAAAATAGAAGTCTTGAACATTTCGTCTACAAACTTCTTTATGTCACCCTTATATTTTTTGTCAATCAATTGATAGATTTCAGGATGTTGGTTAGTTGGGATATCAGCTTTAAACATTTCCATTAAGGCAGTATAAACGTTTTGCTCGATACTTGCATTATAGTCTTTAAAGTGGCCGGCACCAATTTCGTTATATTTTTCAAGTTGTTTCTTAAGGGCATCCCCTTTAGCACCAGACTTCAGTATAGTTTCGATTCCATCAGCTTGTCCGGGGAAAGTGAATGCCTGGGAGCTAAAAAAGAATAACTGAGTTTGCCACATTAATGGATAAAGGTTCTGTTTTTTATATTGGTCATAAACATCAGCGAATGAACTGGTTACTTCTCCATATTTTTCAATGCGGGAAGGATTTGCCTTCACCCAGGTATCGAAGTCCTTTTCAATTTTTTGTTTGAGTTCAATTACATCAAGCCTTTTCAGGTCGCGGCTTTCGCCTAATTTATTTTTCCAGAAGTTTGCTATCCCTGCATAGTTGGAAGCATAGGCAATTCTGACTGCATTGTCAGCATCCATGCCAACTTTCTGAATTTCAAGAGTTTTGCCTAGTACTTTAATGATTGAAGGATTGATATCATTAAGGGTTGCATCAACACCCCAGCTGGTACGATACCTGTCGGTTTGACCCGGGTAACCCCAAATCATTGCAAAATCATTTTTCTTGTATCCTTTCAAAGAGACTGGCAGATATTTTTCGGCTTTTAGGGGAATATTTTCTTTGGAATATTCAGCTGGTGTGCCATCGGGAGCAGTATAGATACGGAATATGCTAAAATCACCAGTATGGCGTGGCCACATCCAATTATCGGTATCACCGCCAAATTTACCAATGCTTGAAGGAGGAGCTCCAACGAGACGGACATCTTTGTATACCATATACACGAAGCGGTAATATTCATTTCCATTGAAGAAATTTTTCAGGTCTACATTATATTTACCATCCGCTGTAGCTTCCTTTTTCAATTCTTCAACCTTTTTTGTGATCGCAGCAGAACGCGCTTTCTCATCCATATCAGGGGTTACAACACTTAATACATCAGCGGTTACATCATCCATTCGCACAAGGAAAGAAACTGTGAGGCCCTCATTCATGAGTTCTTCCTGTTTTGACATTGCCCAAAATCCATCAGTCAGGTAATCATGTTCTACCGATGAATGTGTCTGAATGGCATTATAACCACAATGGTGGTTAGTAAAAAGTAATCCTTCCGGGGAAACCACTTCCGCTGTGCAGAATCCTCCAAGACTTACAATGGCATCTTTCAAGCTTGAGTGATTGATGCTGTATAATTCTTCAGGGGTAAGTTTCAGACCCATTTTCTGCATGTCTACATAGTTCAGCCTTTCAACAAACATTGGCAGCCACATTCCTTCATCAGGTGCTTCCCAGGCAAATGATTGTATGCCAAACGAAACTATAGCTATAAGGGTGATTAGTGTTTTTTTCATGTTAATGTTATTATTTAAATTTAGTATGGATTCTTATGTATGAAAGCGATGATTATAAACCCAGGACCTCTTTACCTTGTTCAAAAACCACATCTTTAGGAATATTTGCAGATTTGAGTTTTTCTAATCCGGTTTTGAGTTCATCCCTGACCTTTCCATGAATTCCCATGTATTTGGTTGCATTCAGATAATCACCTTCTCCCTGGATTTTGATAATGAAAGCGCTCCATTCATTCATCGCATTACGGGTTTTTTCAAAATCAACTTTGAAGGTACCATCACTATTTCTACTGAAAGCACCCTTATCCTCAAAGTAATTAAAACACATCATATTAGCTTTACCATGGGCTTCTGCAGCGCCAAATCTAACTGAGCGAATCAGTCCGGCCATATAAGTAACAAATGCATCTTCTGCGGTAATACCGGTAAGTTCACCTTTTTCGATGAGTTTAGTGACCAGGTAAAGCCCAAGGATATCTGCTTTTGCTTCCTCCCAGCCAGAATATTGTTCTTTCAGCACTTCCCTAACAGTACCTTTACCATTGATGGTATTTTTAATTCCCAAACCATGGGCTACTTCATGAAACATAACATTACTGAAGAATGCATCAAATTTGATATTTGCGCGTTGTTCAGGTTCAATGAGGACATTACTGATGGGTACCAGGATCATATCGAATTTGGCTCTCATAGCATTTTTCAATTGCAGCCTCCTGGAACCTTTGGCAAGTTGCACTTTTTCATCATTGGGAAGATTGATGGCAATGGTCTTGCCACCACTATTGGTATGACCGGCATAATAAAGGATGTCGTAGGCATTCAGATCGGAGGATGAACCAGGTACTTCCTTTTTAAATTTCGGGTCGCAAGGCAGATCTTTCTGTAATTCAGGGAGCAGAGCGCTGTATTTCTCCAGTTTTTTACTCCATTCCTTGTCTTTAACTAAAATGGCTGCTTCATATGCTGCTTTGTATCCAAAAAGTTCATCTTCATAGTTTTCGATCGGACCAACAACGAAATCCAGGGTATTTGTTTTCATATCCATCCATGCCATATCACTTTTGAAATAATCATCGGTGAGTAAGGCATCAGATCTCAGCTGGAAATAATTCTTTAATCCAGGATCTTCAGCAAGTTCCGCTGCTTTCTTCAGAAGTTCGGCAGCCTTTTCAATTTTCTCTTTGTAGGCTTCATGAAACCAAACCGTGGTTAATTTCCCTGCATCATCGCGACGCAACAAAGTATATAAGCTGGATTTATTAGCATCATTGAAAGCCTTGAATTCAACTTCCGTCATATCCTGGGGATAGAAGTTTGCCCCTTTTGGTTTAATGTCAAAACCTGCAATGAAAGCATTATTTTCATCCAGCCGATCCCAGGGACCATAATTGATTTCAGCAAACCTTTTTGTTGCCGGATCAGAAATGGTATCAAGAAATGCTTCCTTATTTCCAAGCGTTTGTTCCCAGAAGAGATCATCCATGATTTGAGCGATCTCTATAAGGATGGGTAACATTTCTTTTTCTTTAGCAGTGAGCTGGTCCAGGTTTGTTGTAAGCTTCACTGTAGCATATTCATCGACTTTTTTTTGCATCTCACTTACTGCTGTTGAATCAGCCTGCGCTGTATTTTTACTTCCTGATGATTTACATCCTGACATACAGGATAATATAATCATCAGAAATACCATGGAGATAATGCCTGATTTTAACATGACTATGGTTTATTAGGTTGGTTATTTGATGCGAAAATAGTTAAAAACAGTCAGTTCAAGGCAGAACTATTCACTTGACTGTTTTCTTGTTAAGCTATGTTTCCTAAATTGAATCATGTATTGAATATTTGGGAATCAAAGGTCTTAAAAATTAACAGGCAATCAGGCGGTTAGGAGTATTAAATCGATGAAATGGCAATTGAAAAGGATCAATGTAAGCATTTATCCGGTAAAACCATTTCACTTAATTAGCACCATTGCAAGCAGGGTTGCATCATAGAATCAAATCTGTTAATTAGTTATTACCGATGAGTAACTGTAACAGATGACTGATCAATAATTTAAATTAATTCGGTAAATATCAGTAAAACAATGACTTAAAAGGTGGTTAGATAGTTTATCTTTAAAAGAATATATTTTAGCTATATGTATGTGGAATGAACAATATTTATAATTTTGTACTGTTATTTGAATAACAAGAGCCACTGTTATTTTAATAACAATAATTCAGGATATTAATATTTGTCTGCATCGAGCGACAGGCCGGCGATGTATAGTCTCAAGGAGTTGAAGCCTGACCCATGAAAAAACGTCTTTTAATCCGGGATGTCACTCTTCGAGATGGACAGCAATCCTTATTTGCTACCCGAATGAACCAGAAGCAAGTGGACCGGACGCTACCTGGTTTCAACAAAGCTGGATTTTATGCCATGGAAGTATGGGGAGGAGCTGTGCCGGATTCAGTTATGCGATACCTGAATGAGAATCCATGGGACAGGCTTGAGAAGATACATGAAGGGATTGGTGACACTTCATTGCTTGCTGCCCTGTCGAGAGGAAGGAATCTTTTTGGATATAATCCTTACCCGGATGATGTTATTGAAGGGTTTAACCGAAATGCTATTCGCTCCGGTATTTCTATCATGCGGATTTTTGATGCCTTGAATGACGCAGAGAATGTGAGGTCGACGATAAAATTTGTGAAAGAGAATGGAGGAATTGCTGATTGTACAGTGGTTTATACTGTAGATCCTCGTTATTCCACGCGTGAAAAACTGCGGGCCCTTCTTCATGCAAAGCTTTTACCCTCCCATATTTTCACAAATGATTATTTCATAGAGAAAGCTAAAGAATTGGAGAAGTTGGGGGCTGATATCATCTCAATCAAAGATATGGCAGGCCTTATTACCCCCGGGAAAGCCGGCAGGCTGGTGAGGGAATTAAAACGTCATGTTTCAGTCCCTTTGGATTTCCATACCCACTGCACTCCCGGTTATGGGATGGCTTCCACTCTTATGGCAATTGTTAATGGTGCTGATATCGTTGACACCTCCCTGATGAGTTTTTCGGGTGGGACAGCTGCACCGGCTTTTGAAGTGATACAGCTCTTTTGTGACCATATGGACATAGAAACAGGCGTTAATTTAGAGGCTGTAATTGAATTAGATAAAGAGCTTAGAGCAATCAGGCATGAACTGGCGGAGTTTGATTCAACACAATTATTTCCCAGAGAATTCAATATTCTTACGGATAAATTGCCAAAAGATATTGAGCAGATGTTTGAGCTGGCCATTGCCTATGCCAAAGCTGACAAGGAGGATGATTTGCTGGAAGTCTGCCATAGGATTGAAAGTTGGTTTGGTTTCCCTGAATCTGATGATAAGATCAGGGAAGCTGAGATCCCAGGCGGAATGTATTCGAATATGCTGGCCCAGTTGAAGCAATTGAAGCTTGAAAAACTGTTGCCCCGGGCAATGGAATTAATTCCTTTGGTACGTCTTGTCTCGGGATGCCCGCCTTTAGTTACACCCACCAGCCAGATTGTTGGTGTCCAGGCAGTAAACTGTGCCATTGATGAATCGAAAGGTGAGCCAATGTATACCACGAAATCAATACAATTTGTCAACCTGATAAAAGGAATCTACGGACGCACTCCCGTTCCGGTTGATCCTGAATTCAGGTACAAATTAGCGGGCGTAAAAGAAGAGACTCCATACGACACCCGATATTATAAACGACAGGACAATCCAGTATTTGAAGAATATGGGGGTGTTAAGCTTGCTGTTAATGAAAAGGAAGAACTGCTGCTTGAATTATTTCCTTCCGTAGCCAATGAATATCTGCATAAAAGAATGGTAGATACCTATCTTTCAGAAATTCATAAAATAGAAGAGGAGAAACAGAAACGTTTTGAGGAAGAAAAACTGAAATATGAAAGCTTATCTCCTGAAGAAAAAGAGAAGCGACTGATGGATGGCCTTTATAATTATCATTGGTCATCTTTCGAAGAAGAGTCAATAGGACATTCCTGAAATATTATTCTTAACATTGCTGACGGACACACCTGTAGAATCAGGAGGTACCTTTATTATTGGTATTTTTGTCATTATAATTCAGCAATATGAAGCGTTACCAGAAACTACTCCTTTCAATATTATCCGGAGTTTTATTAGCCTTGGGATGGCCTGAACATGGTTTTCCCCTTTTACTTTTCGTAGGCTTTATTCCCTTACTTGTAATTGAGAATCAGCATCTTGAAAATAAAAGTGAGAATGGCGCTTTCGGTATTTATGGCTATGGCTTTATTGCTTTTGCGATTTTCAATACTCTAACAACTTACTGGATTTATAATTCTGCTTTTGTTGGAATAGTAGCAGCAGTCCTTCTCAATAGTTTCCTGATGACAGGTGCCTACCAGCTATTTCACATTACTCATCGTAAAATGTTAAATGAGGGAGCCGGGTATTTTGCATTGATCGGGTATTGGTTATCTATAGAATACCTGCATCTCCGATGGGATCTGAACTGGCCCTGGCTTAACCTGGGAAATGGTTTTGCTGCATTTCCCAAATGGATTCAATGGTATGAATATACCGGAATTTTTGGGGGATCATTATGGATACTTATTGTTAATATTTTGTTATTCAGGTTTATTCATATCCGCTTCATTCAGAAAATTTGCAGTAGAAAAGTTGCATTTTTGATGATATCAACCTTGGTAGTTTTGATTGGGCCGATTCTTTTTTCATACTACACCTATTATCAATACAAAGAAGTGCCCTCACCCATTGATGTAGTTGTTGTACAACCCAACCTCGATCCCTATACTGAACAGTATGAATTGGCTCCCGAAATTGTAACCAGTCGTATGCTTGAACTTGTTGCCAGTCGGGCCGATAGCATGACTGATTTTATTGTTTTTCCTGAAAGTGCAATCCAGGAATATGCATGGGAAGACCAACTGGACAGCATTGGAAGTCTCCGCACTATACGGTTATTCCAATCCACATATCCTAAAATGAAAGCCATCGTTGGAATCTCCACTCGCAGTATATTTCTTGATGGCCAGGAATTAACAGTAACGGCAAGAAAAAAAAGGGATGCAGATTATTATTATGATTCTTATAATACCGCACTTTATATTCCAAGAAACGGTAACTATCAACTATACCACAAATCCAAACTGACTCCGGGTGTTGAAAAGATGCCTTATCCCAGGATGTTCAAATTCCTTGAAAAGTATGCTTTGGATTTAGGTGGGACAATCGGCAGCCTTGGGACTGATGCAGAGCAAATTCCTTTCAAGGTGAATGATAGTTTAAAAATTGCTTCTGTAATTTGCTATGAATCTGCGTATGGAGAATTCGTCAATCGGTTTATTCAGCAAGGGGCAAATGTGATCTTCGTTATAACAAATGATGGATGGTGGGGGAATACGCCCGGGCATCGGCAACATTTACTTTTTTCAGTTCTCAGAGCCATTGAGACGAGAAGAAGTGTTGCACGATCAGCCAATACTGGAATTTCATGTTTTATCAATCAAAGAGGTGATATTAGTGAAAGGAGTAAGTATTGGGTTCCGGATGTAAAAAAGGCCACCATTAATACCAATTCAGGACTTACCTTTTATGTGAGATATGGTGATTATATTGGCAGGATATTCCTGCTGGTTGCTGCTTTGATGTTGCTATTAACAGTATCCTTATCCTTACGGAAAGGAACATTGAGGTAGAACATCTATTGTTAGACCTGTCTAAATTCTTAAATAGTCTTATAAATTGAATCCAGGAGTCAGAATCCAGGAGTCAGAATAGTTAAAAAGAGTTTGAGCTAGGGTGGTCATTTCTGATCGCTTATAACTGAGTTTTCTAATCAATTTTCCATTTGAGTCATTCACCGCCAGATTTCCGGTATTCACCGAATATTTATTTCTCCAGGGCTCTATGAAGTGCATTTTTGCAAAACATTTTCCATTAATAATTGTTAAAACAAAATAAACAGTGGAAACGATTTGTTTGTAAAACGTTTCCGTATTTCAAAATTATATACTTTTGCTGCCCGAAATATAAATGAGCACAATGGATGATAAATTAAAAATGATCTTAAGGGAGAGTTCTCACCTATTCATCAAATATGGATTAAGGAGTCTTTCGATGGATGATTTATGCCGTGAAATGGGCATATCCAAGAAAACAATGTACCAATATGTGGAGAATAAGACAGATCTAATTTCTCAGACATTGGATTTTGTTGTTAAGGATGCGGTATTTGCTGTTGAGCAGGCCAATCTTGAAGGCTGCAATGCTATTGATCAATTGTTGCGGGTCAGTCGCAAGGTGTGCTCTGAGATGAATCATTTCAATCCTTCGATAACATTTGATTTGCAGAAGTACTATCCGGAAGTCTATAGAAAGTTCAATCATGCCAAAAAGGAGATCATATTTCGACAGATTGTTGATAATATGAAGCAGGGGATTTCGGAAGGATTTTACAGGGATGACCTTCCCATTGACCTTGTTGCCAGATTATATGTTCAGAAATTGGAATACATCAATGACCCTGATTTTCTTAATTCGGAAGACTTTTCTTTCAGCAATATGTTCCAGGTGATGTTTGACAATCATATTAGGGGGATATCAAATACTAAAGGACTGGAATACTATGAAAATCAGCTAACTACAATTCATTGACAGAAACAAAAAATTAAATCAGAGTATCAAACCCTACAAATAGTTCTAATGAAAGCTCAGTTAAATCTTTTAATCACAGTGGTTGCTGTTTTGCTGGTCACCAATATCAAAGCACAGCAGACAGCTCCGATGAACCTTAGTCTGAAACAGGCCCAGGAATATGCATTAGCGAATAATGCAAATATGAAGAATGCAAAACTTGATATTGAAATTGCAAAAAAGAAAATCTGGGAGACCAAAGCCATGGGTTTACCCCAGGTGAGTGCAAAGGGATCCTATCAGCACATTTTTAAGGTACCGGTTTTAAGTTTTCCGAGTACAGCAATATCTAATGAACGTGGCCAAACAACATTTTCAGCGTCCCCAATAGGGGCAGCTGGTGATTCTGTTTACCTGAATATGGCTGCGGGTGCTCCCATTGAATTGGGTGTAAAAGACAATGCTACTCTCGAATTCAATGTTTCTCAGTTGATATTCAGTGGGGAGTATATTGTAGGTTTACAGGCTACAAAGGTATTCTTCCAGATATCACAAAACAGTCTTCAGCAAAATACTGAGGATATGAAGGAAACTGTTGCTAACAGCTATTATATGATTATGGTAGTGGAAAAGAACAAGGAAATCCTTGAACAATCCTATGGAAACCTTGCCAAGACCTTAATGGATATGAAGGAAATGAATAAGCAAGGGTTTATTGAAGATACCGATGTCGACCAGATCGAGCTCACTCTTCATGTCCTGGAGAATGGAATTAAGACCCTGGAAAACCAGGTTACTGCTGCATATGACCTCCTGAAATTCCAAATAGGACTGCCTTTTGAAACGGAACTGAAACTCACTGAAGAACTTGATAATGTAATCAGTGAATCAGACCTTGCTACCATTATTTCTAAGAAGTTCCAGGTTGAGAATAATATTTCCTACAAGATGATGGAGAACCAGGAAGAAGTTGGAATTCTTAATCTGAAACGCCAGAAAAGTGCTTATCTGCCTTCTTTAGCTGCTTTTTATATGCACACGGAGAAAGCTCAGCAAGCTGATTTTGATTTCACTATGAAAGACATTGCCGGCCTTTCATTACAGGTTCCGATTTTTTCGAGTGGAATGCGAAATGTGATGGTTAAACAGAGGGTAATGGAATTGGATAAGATAAGGAATTCAAAAGCTTATGTAGCCCAAGGATTGGAGTTGGACTTCATTAATTCCAGGAATACCCTGACTTCGGCTTATGATAAATATCTTAATGAGAAGAGAAATATTGAGCTCACTGAGAGGATTTATAATAAAACACTGATAAAATATAAAGAAGGGGTTTCTTCAAGTATGGAGGTCACTACAGCCCAGAATCAATATCTTACTGCACAGACTAATTATTTTACCGCACTATATTCATTGGTGAGCTCCAAGAATAAACTTGAGAAACTCCTGAACATTCAAGATTAATTCCTGATCAATTAACAAATAAGATACTCCAACAATAGTAAAGAAAATCCTAAGTATATGAAAAGCACATTAACAAAAATGAAGACCTATTTAGCCTTTAGTTTGATAATTTTATTAGCAGCATGTGGCACTACAACAGATAAGAAGGCTGAGCTGGAAAAACTGAAGAAACAGCATGACGAGCTTGCCGATCAGATCAAGAAATTGGAAGCTGAGCTGAAAATGAATGACAGCACGATTGTCAAATATACTGATGTTATGATTTCTGAAATTAAAACCTCGGAATTCAATCATTACATTGATGTTCAGGGCCGGGTTGATGGTGAAGACAATGTAGCTGTTGCCCCACAAATTCCAGGTGTTGTTACTGCTGTTTATGTGAAGGAAGGAGCAAGCGTCAGGAAAGGCCAGGTTCTTGCCCAGCTTGATGACAATGTATTGAAACAACAAATTGCCGGTTTAAATCAGCAGCTTGAATTTGCCACTAATCTTTATAATAAGCAGAAATCCCTCTGGGATCAAAAGATTGGTTCAGAAGTTCAATACCTGACTTCTAAAAACACCAAGGAATCCCTTGAAAAAAACCTTGCTACCATTAAGGAGCAATTGGAAATGTATAAGATTAAATCACCCATCAACGGAACCGTAGAAGAAGTTGGAGTAAAAGTCGGTCAAATGGCTGCTGCAGGTGTAATTCCGGTTTTCCGCGTTGTGAATTTTTCAACAGCTAAGATTAAGGCAGATGTGGCAGAAGTATATGCATCTAAAGTGAAAGCCGGGAATGATGTGATTGTTTATTTTCCTGATTATAAGGAAGAGATTCATTCTAAAGTTGGTTTTACAAGTAAGTATATTGATCCTACCAACAGAACTTTTCAGACTGAGATCAGGCTTGGACCTGGTAAGGTTGACTATCGGGCAAATATGATTGCTGTTGTTAAAATTAAGGATTACTCAAACAAAGCCGCTTTCGTACTTCCTGTAAATTTCATCAAAGAATCACCAACCGGGAAGTTTGTATTCCTGGCTAAGGAAGAAGCAGGAAAGTGGGTTGCCAGGAAACAGAAGGTGGAAATGGGTCAGACATATAATGGATTAGCAGAGATTTCAACAGGATTAACCGTTGGAGACAAGATTATTAGTACTGGCTTTAATTCACTGGTTGAAGGGCAGCCAATCCGCATTAAATAATTGATTCCTTGTAGAATAAAAATAAAAAACCAATTTCCTGTTAGCATTGCTATTCAGTGAATGAAAGAAAACTAATATATGGAACAGAAAAAATTCAAGGAATTCTTTGCGACCAGTTGGGCCATTGATAACAAAACCAGCGTATATGTGCTGGCGGTGTTCATCACCCTTTTAGGTATTCAGAGTTACCGAAACATCCCCAAAGAACAATTCCCAGAGATTGTTATTCCTACTATCCTTGTTAACACCATATACCCCGGAACATCTCCCACCGATATGGAAAACCTTGTTACCCGGCCGATTGAAAAGCAATTAAAAGGGGTAAACGGGGTAAAAAAGATCACCAGTAATTCCTTCCAGGATTTTTCGATGGTGGTAATTGAGTTTAATACAGATGTTGATGTTCCTGAAGCCAAGCAGAGGATAAAGGATGCTGTAGATAAGGCTTCTTCCGACCTTCCAAATAATTTATTGGATGATCCGGATGTAATGGAAATTGACTTTTCTGAGATTCCGATCATGTATATCCAGCTATCGGGTAATTATGACCTTGATCGATTGAAACAATTTGCTGAACAGGCACAGGATCGCATAGAAGGACTAAAGGAAATTACCCGCGTTGATATTGTCGGGGCATTGGAAAGGGAAATTCAGATTGATGCTGATATATTCAGAATGCAGGCAGCTAATGTCACATTTTCGGATATTGAAAGGGCCATTTCTTCAGAGAACCTGACCATGTCGGCAGGGAATATTACTTCTTATGGGATGAAGCGTTCCATCAGGGTGGTTGGTCAGTTCAATAATCTGGATGTGATCAGGAATCTCGCATTAAAGTCCTCAAGTGGTGCTTTGGTTTATTTAAAAGATATTGCCACCATCACAGATGGATACAAAGAGCAGGAGAGTTATTCCCGTTTGAATGGGGACAATGTAATAACACTCAATGTAATCAAGAAGAGCGGACAAAATCTTATCAATGCTGCAGATAAGATCAAGGATATCATGAATGTGGAATTGAAGGATAAGGTATTTCCTTCTGATGTGAAAGTTACTGTTACAGGGGATATGTCGAGGTATACCAAAAACACCCTGGAAGAACTGAATAATACCATTATCCTTGGTTTTATTCTGGTTACTATTATTCTTATGTTTTTCATGGGATTCACCAATGCCTTTTTTGTGGGACTTTCAGTACCCCTTTCCATGTTTGTAGCTTATATGATCATGCCCGGGCTTGGGTTTACCATGAATATGATTGTGATGTTCGGATTCATCTTTGCATTGGGGATTGTTGTTGATGATGCAATTGTTGTAATAGAAAACACCCATCGAATACATCGAAAGGAACCCGATATAACTACTGCAGCAAAACGAGCGGCAGGAGAAGTGTTTCTTCCGATATTGTCAGGTACACTTACTACTCTTGCGCCATTTTTCCCATTGGCTTTTTGGCCGGGTATTGTCGGGAAGTTTATGTATTACATGCCGGTTACCTTGATTCTAACGCTCTTTGCTTCCTTATTTGTTGCCTATATTTTTAACCCGGTATTTGCTACATCATTCATGCGTCACGAGTATGACGAACCGGATGTTGCAAAGAACAGGCGCAGAATGTGGAGAACGGTCCTGGTTATTATAGGTGTTTCTGCTTTATTTTACCTCATTTTTGCTGGCACACATTCAGCTACATTCTTTGGTTTAGGTAACCTTATGATGTTTGCAGCTATCCTGGTACTTTTCTATCACATGGCTCTGAAGCATTACATCAAATGGTGGCAGGAAGTTGCATGGCCGGCTATTATGAGGGTTTATCACAAACAGATCGCTTTCTTTCTTAAAGGTAGAAATCCCTATTATTTGTTAGGCGCTGTAATTGTACTCTTCTTTATGACATTTGTATTGGTGGGAATAAAGCAGCCAAAGGTCCTTTTCTTCCCTGATAATATGCCGAATACCATCGATGTCCTGATTAAACTTCCTGTTGGAACAGATCAGAAAGTAACGGATTCACTGACGAAGGTTGTAGAAGGCAGGATCATGGGGGTATTGGGTCAGAACAATCCCAATGTGGAATCAATAATTACTAATGTCGCTTTAGGTGCAGGTGATGATATGTTCGACCGATCTGCTTCTTCAGAAAAAGGTAAAGTCACTGTAAACTTTGTGGAATATCGGAATCGTGAATCTGGAATTAACACTACAGATTATATGGATACATTCCGCAATGCAGTAAAAGGAATTGCAGGTGCTGAAATTACTGTGAAGAAGAATGAAATGGGTCCACCCACTGGAAAGCCGATCAATATTGAGGTTACAGGGGAAAACCTTGAGGATTTGATTGCAGATGCTGAGGCTTTCAGAAACTATCTTGATTCAATACAGATCCCTGGTGTAGAAGAGCTTAAAACAGATTTCCAGGCTCTGAAACCTGAAATCGTTTTGAACATTGACAGAACACGTGCAAATATTGAAGGGATTTCAACCGGTCAGATAGCTATGGAAATAAGGACAGCTGTTCTTGGGAAGGAGATTTCAAAATATAAGGAAGGTGAAGATGAATTCCCTATTCAGTTAAAGTATTCAAAAGAGACACGTGAGAACATTAATAATGTACTGAACCTGAAAATCACCTATCGTGATATGAATACCGGTCACTTAAGATCGATTCCACTATCGTCTGTAGCAACCATTGGTTATACGGATACCTATGGTGGTATTAAACGCCAAAACCTGAAGCGGATTATATCAATATCCAGTGAAGTGCTATCGGGATATACTGCTAATGAAATTGTTCCCCAGATTGAAAAGCTCGCTAAAGATTATCCAAAACGTGAAGGTGTTGAAATCGAAATAACAGGCGAGCAAGTAGATCAGGATGAAGCAGCCAGTTTCCTTTCGTTGGCCATGTTGATTGCTGTTGGATTGATCTTTTTCATTCTGATCACACAATTTAACTCACTTAGCAAGGCTATCCTTATTATCAGTGAAGTTTTCTTCAGTATCATAGGCGTTTTGTTGGGGATAGTGATATTTGATATGAGTATCTCTATCATTATGACCGGTCTGGGAATTGTTGCCCTTGGAGGTATTGTAGTAAGAAATGGAATTCTAATTGTTGAATTCATTGATACATTGAAGGAACGTGGTTATAAAACCCGCGATGCAATTATTCAGGCAGGTCAGATTCGTGTAACCCCTGTAATTCTGACGGCAACGGCTACTATGCTTGGACTGGTTCCTTTAGCAATAGGATTAAACCTGAACTTTATTACCATGTTTACAGAATTGAATCCTCATCTTCATGTAGGCGGTGATAATGTAATGTTCTGGGGGCCATTATCATGGACCATTATCTTCGGATTAAGCTTTGCAACATTCCTTACTTTGATACTTGTTCCAGCCATGTATTATATCACTTATGTAATGAAGGTGAGAATTTCAAGGCGGAAATCAAACAGAATTGCCAGGAAAGCAAACCGCTAAAATCTGCATTTCTAATTTTTAAAACCGGCAATCAGGTAGTTAGAACCCTGTTTGCCGGTTCTTTTGTCTTTGTATTGTATTTGCAGATATTTTTTAATGTTTTGAATTTTCATGTTCGGGGGCTATATTCCGGCATCTTTCGTATCTTAGCCAACTGTTCCCAATAGTACTTTTCTCCTTTATGTTTTCTAATCCCAGAGAGGCCAATACTATTAACTACCAGTTTCTATCGGTTGCTGCCCATTACTTTTATACAACTGATAATTGGCAGATTGATATCAGACATCTGCTGACGAAGCTTAGTTCTTCTTCCGGCACTGACAGGGTTTCCATTCTTGAATGTAAATGTGACAGCCAGGCTGAGAGTAGCCAGGTTGAGATTATTAATTCCTGGTCTAATATTCAGGAAGTTCTTACTGAACAGCACTTTTTCTCTTCCGGCTTCGAGGAATCCGGAAGGTGGTGGTCGATTTTGGTAAACGGTCAGCCTTTTTATTGGGCATCAACCGGGACTGATTCCTTATGGCCTGATGAGAGGGAAAAGAAAGGATTATCCTCAATTGTTGCATTTCCTGTTTTTGTTGGGAATGTTTTCTGGGGTTTGATCTCTATGGAAAATTTCAGGACGCCAAAGGTTTGGAATCAACTTGAAATAAAAGTACTCGAGGGATTTGCCGGATTGTTGGGACGATCGATTGAGAAGGAACAACAAGACCTTGCCCTCAGGCTTGACAAGACTTATTATGAAGAATTATTCCATAGTTCGCCTGCCGCCATTGTAATTCTTGACCAAAAGGGAGTTGTTGAACGCATTAACAGGGAATTCACGAAATTATTCCAATATCAGCTTGACGAGATCATCGGGAAAAAGATCGATGATATTCTTCCATCGTTGAGTGATAAAAACACTGCTATTGAATTAACCGGAAGGATTTTGGTAGGAGAAAGGGTGGCTCATGAAGGGATTCGTTATCGTAAGGATGGATCCCCTGTGCATGTTTCTATTGTAGGCGTGCAGTCTATTCCACAAGCGGAAGAGCCGGCTGTTTATAGTATCTACCATGATATTACTGAAAGAGTAATAGCCCAGGAGAACCTGAAAGAAAGCCAGGCTAGATTCCGTCTGTTGTTTGAGTCAGCCAACGATGCTATTTTTCTGCTGAAAGATGGATTTGTTATTGAATGTAATGCACGAACCCTTGATGTTTTCAGGTGCAAAAGAGAAGATATCCTTGGGAAATCTGCAATTGATCTGAGTCCGGTCCGACAACCCAGTGGAATTCTCTCTTTAAACCTGGCTGTAAAATATAATAGAGCAGCTCAGGAAAAGGAGCAACAATCTTTTGAATGGATGCATAAGCGCCCGGATGGAAGCTTATTTATTGCAGAGGTCAGTATTAGTGTTTTTGATTGGAAGGGAGAGTCATTTGCTCAAGCCATCGTAAGAGATATTTCAAATCGGAAGCATACCGAAGAATTGTTGAAGCAACGATATGACTTCATTGCTTTTTTAAGCAGAGTATCTGCTGACCTGATTAACCTGGATATTTCCTGCATCGATAATTCCATTCATGAAGTACTTGATTTTACCGGTGCTTATGCTGGTTGTTCCCGATCAGTTATCTATTTGATTGATCAGGAAGATAAGAATTTTTTATTGTCCTACATATGGAATAAGAGTGAAAATGAAGGGAATTTAATGGAAAAGATTCCCTTGAATGATCTTCCCGGAATTTATGGAACCATTGCTAATGGAGAGATTATCGTGAGGGATATCCCTCAGGAGGCAAAGAATGCTGAAGATGCGTTGATTCACGAAATTCTTGATATTGCGAATCCATTCCATTCATTTGTTCTGATTCCTCTACTGGTGAGAGGCAAATTCGTTGGTTTTTCCGGGTATTTCACTGAAAATACAATTGATAGCTGGACTGAAGACCTGAAGATCCCGTTAACATTGACCAACCAAATGATGGCCAATGCAATTGAACGGAAAAATGTGGAGCAGGAGCTAAAAAATGCTAAAGAAAAAGCTGTAGAATCTGACAAGTTGAAAACGGCTTTCCTTTCCAGTATGTCACATGAGATTCGCACACCTATGAACCATATTCTTGGATTTATAGAGCTGCTAAAGGATCCGGGACTCATGGAGCAGGAGAAAATGGAATTCATGGCCATCGTGAAATCCAGCGGAAATCTATTACTCAGGCTCATTGATGATATCATAGATATTGCAAAGATTGAATCCGGACAGCTAGTGATCAATCAGGTGGAATTACAACTGGATAAGTTTGTGGATGATATCTACCTGGCTTTTAGTGAGCAGATTAAGAATTCAGGCAAAGGCAAGCTTGAGTTGGTTGTTGTTAAGCCCCGGCATCCGGTAACTGCTATAATTACTGATCCTATTCGTTTACAGCAGGTAGTAAGTAATCTGCTTTCAAATGCAATTAAATTTACTCCTGATGGAAGGATTACCCTCGGTTATTCAATCAAACCGGATCATAAGATCCATTTCTTTGTTGAAGATACCGGAATTGGAATACCAGAAGAAAAGCATGAACATGTTTTTGAACGTTTTATGCAATTGGATGGCAGTTATGCACGTGAGTATAGTGGCACTGGTTTAGGACTTGCCATTTCAAAGGGATTGGTTGAATTGATGGAAGGTGAAATCGGTTTGATTTCTGAACCAGGCAAAGGATCAAAGTTCTTTTTTACAATTCCCTATCATCCAATACATCCCTCAAAAACCAATGATTCCCCGGTTCCGGCTCACTCAAAAGAACACAATTTTACCGGGAATGTAGTCATGGTTGTTGAAGATGATGAGATCAATTATCGTTTCCTTGAAATTGTGATTCACCGCACGAAGGCGAAAGTCTTAAGAGCTTCAACCGGTCAGGAGGCCATTGATATTGCTACAAACCATGATCTTGACCTGGTATTAATGGATATACAGATACCCGTGTTGGATGGTTACCAGGCTACCAGGGAAATAAAAAAAATCAGGCCCAATCTGCCAATAATAGCCCAAACAGCACATGCTCTTGCTGAAGAAAAAGCCCGCTGCCTGGAGTCCGGAGCCGATGATTATCTATCGAAGCCCATCAGCAGAAAGGACTTATTAGCTAAAATGGCACAATTTCTTTCAAACCGATAATCTATATTCAGATTGACCATTTCATGATTCTGGAACTTCCAGCTTCATATCTCCATGGATATCCTAAAAGTTCAGGTTAATTCACATTTCTGATAACCCCTGAATAGTTGCATGAAAATATAAACGGGTACTTGATTTCTTAAAAATTTGTAAATGTTATTCTGAAACAAATGGAGAGTTTGATTCAAATTCAACTTATTATATCAAGGTTTTGAATGAGTTGATACTTTTTTTTAGAATAAGTGTTGATGCTTTAATTCATTCAGTCAAAATAGGTTATTGTAAACATTGCATTATTTTTCTTAACTTTGCACTCCCCTAAAAATCAGGGTTAACCTATGGAGAAAACCAAGGTCCTATTCGTCTCACAAGATATTTCACCTTTTCTGAAGGACAGTCCAATGGGATTGATTTCCAGGCATTTACCACAAGGTATTCAGGAAAGGGGTCGTGAAATCCGAACCTTCATGCCAAGATTCGGAAGCATCAATGAGCGTCGCAACCAACTTCATGAAGTTATTCGTTTGTCGGGTATGAACCTGATCATCGATGATACTGATCATTCACTGATCATAAAGGTCGCATCTATACAGTCGGCCAGGATGCAGATTTATTTCATTGACAATGAAGACTATTTTCACCGGAAGTACGTTTTCAGAGATAAAAACAATGCTTTCTTTCCTGATAATGACGAACGCGCCATATTTTTCTCAAGGGGAGTGATAGAAACCGTGAAAAAGTTGGGCTGGGCTCCTGATATAGTGCATTGCCATGGTTGGATGACAAGCCTTGTTCCATTGTTCCTGAAAAGGGCCTATAATGAGAACCCGTTATTCAGTGCCACAAAGATTATCACCTCCATCTATGATGATGATTTTTCGGAGGCACTTGATACAAATTTTGCTTCAAAGATCAAGTATGAAAGTATTGCAGCCAAGGATCTGAAACACTATAAGAAGCCAAATTTCGTTTCTATGATGAAGGCAGCCATTGATTTCTCTGATGGTGTTGTGATGGGTAGTCCTGAAATTCATCCTGAAGTTGCGGAATATGTTTCTCAAAGCGGGAAAATCTTGTTACCTCATCAATCACAGGATAATTATATTGATGCCTTTAATGAATATTATGAAAAGGTGTTGCAGGCTCAGCCTGTTACTTAATATCGAGCCATCTTAAGCATAAACTATCAAACCCCAAGGCCTTGAATGCTTCTCAACTTGCAAAGCGATTTATTTTATTCCTGTTAAGCGTCCCTGTAATATTTTCTTGTACAAAAGACCTGAGCGAAATCGGACTGGATCTTGTTTCTCCTGATGAATTGATAAAGTTGGGATATTCAGATACCATCAGCATTTCAGCATTTTCAGTTCAGGAAGATTCTGTCAGGACTTACAACCTTTCGTATGCTTTGATCGGGCAGATGAATGACCCTGTTTTTGGAAAGACTACTGCCGACTGGTATACTCAAATACGCATGGCTAAAGAGCCAACTTATTTTGGAGACACCCCTGTGTTTGATTCTGCATTCCTGATTCTGCCTTATTTGAGCGCATATGGCGATACTTTAAGCAATATGACTTTGAAGGTTTATGAACTATCAGAAAGCATTATTGATAGTGTTCATAATTATTCAAACCATACTCTTACATATAATGAGAATGTCCCTCTGGGAGAGTTGACATTTACTCCCAGACCAACCGATAGTGCTTATTATTCGGGTTCAACCCAGGCTCCTGCAATAAGGATTCCCCTGAACTCAGCTTTTGCATTGAAGGTCCTACATGCTGATACATCAAATCTTACTACTAATACTGAGTTTCTAGAGTATTTTAAGGGAATAGCAGTAATCGCAAGTCCCCAGGAAGGAGCTAATAGTGGTGCTATTATAAAAATGAAAATTGTTGCCGGTAGCAGTAAAATTGAAATGTACTATCATAATGAAACCGATACCTCCACGTATAATTTCGGAATCAATACTGATTGTAAACGTTTCAACCACTATGGTCATGAAGATTATCAATCTGCATCACCCATGCTGACTCAGCAATTAGAAGGTGACACAATGCTTGGTGGACAGTTCCTGTTTATGCAGGCAATGGGAGGTATAAGAGTTAAAATAAAATTTCCTTTCCTCAATAATTGGGATGATGCTCAGAAAGTAGTAATCCATGATGCCCAACTAATCCTTACAAACGGATCAACTTCTTCCACATTTACAGCACCAAATCAACTCGCCCTCTATCCAGTAGCGGATGATGGAACTCTTTATCCTTTTCAATTACCTGATGCTGACCAGGGGAGTGCCTATTTCGATGGATATTATAATTCCACCGGAGGAACATACAGATTTCGTTTAGCCAGGTATGTTCAACAAATTCTCAATGGCAGTCAGAAGAATAATGGCTTATTTCTCATTATTCCAAGTGCTTCAATAGTCTCCGACAGGCTGGTTCTCAACGGAGTGCAATCTCCTCAATCTGCTTTGAAGCTATATATTAAATATACCGTAGTAAATTAAACTCTTTAACAGTACGAACATACTGTGTTACTTTTGGTTTCTTGTTAAATTAACTTTCAGACAAATATTGTTCTGACAAAAATGACATTGCAATAAAAAATGCGATGTAAAGAAATAGTATATTTGTTAGGGATTCTAAGCAATACTGAAATAAAGTTCATCATTTTAAACATCAAATTTCTACTAGTTATTACATTATGTGTGGAATTGTAGCATATCTTGGAAAGAAGGAAGCCCTTCCTATTCTCATCAATGGACTCAAACGATTGGAATATAGGGGATATGATAGTGCAGGGATTGCCCTGTTAAACCATGACCTGAAGGTTTATAAGACCAGGGGGAAGGTTTCTGACCTGGAATTATTATTAGCCGATAAGGATTTAACCGGATCAAGGGGCATTGCCCATACTCGCTGGGCTACTCATGGTGAACCTAATGATGTAAATGCTCATCCACATGTTTCTCCTGATGGAAAACTTGCAATCATTCATAACGGGATTATTGAGAATTACTCCATCATTAAGGAAGAACTCAAGCAACGTGGTTATCAATTTAAAAGTGATACGGATACTGAAGTACTTGCCTATCTAATTCAGGATATCAGGGAGCATGAGAAAACTGATTTTGCTGAAACTGTCCGCCTTGCACTTAGCCAGGTTACCGGCGCATATGCGATAGTGGTTATTTCGGAGGATGAACCGGATATGCTGGTTGCAGCAAGGAAAGGAAGTCCACTTGTTGTCGGAATAGGTGATGGAGAGTATTATATGGCTTCTGATGCAGCGCCTATTGTAGAGTATACTCGTCAGGTTTTATATCCTGAGGATGAAGAAATCGTGGTTGTTAGTCTGAAGGATGGATTAAAACTCATGACAATTGCCAAAACAGAAAAGACTCCTTACATACAAACTCTCGAACTTAACCTTACTGCTCTTGAGAAAGGGGGATTTCCTCATTTCATGTTGAAGGAGATCTATGAGCAACCCCGTACGGTTCGCGACAGTATGAGAGGAAGATTGAATATGGAGCAAGGGCTGGTTGTACTTGGAGGCATACAGGATTATACTAGGAAATTAATAAATGCAAGAAGGATCATAATTGTCGGGTGTGGTACCTCCTGGCATGCCGGACTGGTGGGTGAATATCTGATTGAGGAATTGGCGCGGATCCCTGTAGAAGTAGAGTATGCTTCAGAATTCAGGTATAGAAATCCTGTTATTTTCGAAGATGACATTGTAATTGCTATTTCACAATCAGGTGAAACTGCTGATACGCTGGCTGCTATTGAAATGGCCAAATCAAAAGGTGCAACCATCCTCGGGATATGCAATGTAGTTGGTTCATCTATTGCCCGTGCTACCCATGCCGGTTCATATACCCATGCCGGTCCTGAAATTGGTGTTGCTTCTACCAAGGCATTTACCTCCCAGGTAACCATTCTCACTTTACTGGCACTGATGCTTGCTGAAAAGAAGGGAAGTATTGCCGCTTCAAGGTATTACAGGCTTCTGCATGAGTTGAGTACTATTCCGGAGAAATTAGAAAAGACTTTATTGGCGAATGATAAGGTAAAAGAAATTGCCGAAATCTTTAGCAAAACCACCAATGCCCTCTACCTGGGACGTGGTATCAATTTCCCTGTTGCACTTGAAGGTGCACTGAAACTGAAGGAAATCTCTTATATCCATGCTGAAGGGTATCCTGCAGCTGAAATGAAACATGGCCCGATTGCACTCATTGACGAAGAAATGCCGGTATTGGTAGTTGCTACACGTAAAGGACATTATGAGAAGGTAGTCAGCAATATCCAGGAAGTCAAAGCCCGCAAAGGGGTTATTATTTCGATAGTATCTGAAGGAGATGAAGCTGTTTATTCTATGTCTGACTATTGTATTGAAATCCCGGAAACTGATGAAATGCTTGTTCCATTACTGGCAACAATTCCATTACAGCTCCTGGCATATCATATGGCATTAATAAGAGGATGTAATGTAGACCAGCCGAGGAACCTGGCAAAATCGGTGACGGTGGAGTAAACATTTGTTAGAGAGCTTTAACTGGCTCTTTGTATTATTTTTGATCGGAGAATGCATTCGCTTTTTCCGGATGCGATTCGCAGTCGCATCAGGATTATTGATACTATTTTAAATTTTTATATTATGCATTTTGAATCAAGTGGCATTTATCATGTCTACAATCAGGGTAATAACCGACAAGTAGTATTTTTTAACAGAAATAACTACCTCTATTTTCTAAAAAAGCTGAGGTTACAAATTCTTCCATTTGCTGACGTACTGGCATGGTGTCTGATGCCTAATCACTTTCACCTCATGATTTATGTCAGGGAGACGGAAATTCCAATAACGTCTCTTGAAATGAAAGAAGGTTTTGTTTTACCCGGGGATTTTAGTCCGGGTGCGACTTCAAGTCGCGTCCGGACTAAAACACTGAATGCTTCAATAGGGGTGTTACTTTCATCCTACACCCGTGGTATAAATATTCAGGAAAATAGGACAGGCTCCTTATTCAGGAAAGAAACTAAAGCTATATGCCTGAATGATATAGCAGGGATTTATCCTGGCTGGTACAAGAAATTTGGCGCAACAGTCATGCATGTTGAAATTCATGAGTGGCAATACCCTCAAACCTGTATGGATTATATACATTTTAATCCTGTTAAATCGAAACTGGTAAAAAACCCTGAAGATTGGGAATTTAGTTCTTATCCTGATCTGAAAGAAGTTCGGAATGGTACATTAATTAATAAGGAGCGAATAATCGAACTAAAATTGAAAGTTTAGTCCGCATGTGACTCCGGATGCGACTGCGAGTCGCGTCCGGAGTCGCTTCCAGACTCTTTCGTTTATAGTCGGTGAGGCATTACATATGCATCCTGTTTATGCCACTTTATCCTCAATTTTTCCCGTTCAGACTTCAATATTTCCTGTATAACAACATTTCGATGGAATTGGGATATAAACAGTCCATTTTTGTTGGGAATATTAAAACCTGTTCCCATGAAAACAAAAATTACTACAAGTTGGAATTCATTTCCCTCCAGCATTATGAAAGCTGCCGGAGTTTTTTCTTTTCTATTGATAAGCCTTGTAACAATCCCGTTAACAGCAATTTGTGATCATTACGAATCTGGCCTGAACAGGGTTACTGTTGATGCACCATCAATGGAAGGTGATACTGTCTTTGGGTCTTTTACTGAAATTACTCCCAATGATCCATTATTTATCACCCCGGCAGATGAGGATTTCTGGGTAAATGCTACAGCTCCTGCTGACTTCGACAACGATGGTGACCTGGATATAGCCGTGATTGGATATTATGTCATCTATAATGTAGGAGCAGAGTATAAATTGGTACTGATGCGAAATGAAGGACAAGCGGGCATGAATGAATGGGATTTCTCCTATGTTGATGTTCCCATGGGTTCAATGAGTTCAGGGTCCAGTGATTTAGCCTGGGGTGATGCCGACGGTGATGGTGACCTGGACCTGGTTGCAGGCTCAAATGATCTGACATTTCTGTTTCTGAATGATTCAGGTACCCTGGTTCAAAGCAATACTACATTGCCAGGTTATTGGGAAGAAAACAGCCAGGCAGAGTTTGATCTTCGTTCGATGAGTTGGGCTGATTTTGACAATGACGGGGACCAGGACCTATTGATTCCATCGGTTTATGATGCCCAGTCTTTTTCATTCCGCACAGCCCTGATGCGCAATGATGGGTTGGATAGTAACGGAGACCTGCTATTTACCGAGACCGGACCGGTGCTTGATCCAACAAATCATGCACAGACCGCATGGGCAGATGTGGATGCTGATCAGGACCTGGATTTGTTCGTCGTAAATATTGCCCCGCTCTTCGATAACAGTTATATCCGCAGATACCTTAACCAGGGTGACGGCACATTCCTTGCTGAGGAAATCCTTGGATCTGTTGCTGTTACATATGGTGAAGCACAATGGGGAGACTATGACGGAGATGGGGACCTGGACATTTTACTGGCCGGAGGGGTCAACGAGGCCAATGGGTCCTATACTCATATGGTGATCCGGATCTATACGAACGAAAATGGGACTTATGTGCCATTTGAGGCAGTAAGTAATCTGGAAGCTGATGGCTGGTTTGATATTAGTGCAGCCACCTGGGCTGACTATGATTCCGATGGGGATATGGATATCCTTGTTGCAGGCAATTACAACTCCGGCACTAACATTGAAGGACGAGCCAGAATCTATTCAAATAACAACGGAATTTTTACTGATTCAGGAACAGAACTGCCGGCACCCCGTGCCAGCGGTGACCTGGGAGGTACTTTTTCCTGGCTTGATATGGATGGAGACGGTGACCTGGATTACTACATTGCAGGACAATATTTTGTACCCGGTGGCAACGGGCTTGTAGAATCTCAGATGCATCTCTACAGGAATGATGCACAAATAATCAATCTGCCGCCAGCAGCACCGGGCGGTTTACAATCTGAAATAACTGCAGGCCATACCGTGCGACTGTCATGGGAACCGGTGATAGATGATCATACACCTACGGCATCATTAACTTATGACCTGGAACTATACAAGGATAATACCCCTGTAGTGATTCCTGAACGGATGCCTCAGCCGGGAACCCTGAGTG
This sequence comes from Bacteroidales bacterium, assembly GCA_016707785.1. Lineage (NCBI taxonomy): Bacteria > Pseudomonadati > Bacteroidota > Bacteroidia > Bacteroidales > Bacteroidales bacterium. The sequence continues at coordinate 145,676 of JADJGZ010000012.1, forward strand.
CTGTAAATGAATGGGTGGTAGAAGGTCTTCCTGACGGAAATTATCAATGGATAGTGCGTGCTGTAGATGCTGCATTTGCGGGTAGCGAAACCGTTGTTGGTTCATTCAGTATCGGCCTAACAACAGAACTTCAAGAGGTAATGGCGTCCCGGATTTCCCTTGGACAAAATGTGCCAAATCCTGCCAGTGAGAGGACAAAAATTCCATTCACCCTCCCCACCCAGGCTTACGTAACAATTCATGTTTACGGGGCACTGGGACAGATTGTTGCTGTTCCATTGAATCATACTTTTATGCAAGCAGGTTCTCATGAGATTAGCCTGGATACAGGCAATTTACCGGAAGGAGTATATTATTACCGCCTGGAAGGGTTTGATGAAGCCAGAAAGATGGTCGTAAAAAAGAGATAGCAATTATATTATTATTACTAAAGCACAATTTAGCATGCTCTTTTTGGATAGCTATGCTAAATTGTGCTTTCAGCTGAAGGGCTTAACTAAAGTGGATAATTATTTTATTTAAGGCAAATTCTACTTAATTATTTCATGATTTGGGCTATTATTATTTGTGTTGCATTGTTAATTATTTATATCCGATATACACTTAAATCTCGCATTTAAGAAATATTTTTGCCACCTTGATGAGTTTATTCAACTCACGTAAGAAAAGGAAGCGGAGAGTTTGTTCTCAAAAATTGCTTTCAGCAAAGAAAAAATCAACTATGAGGTCAGAACACAGAACACTGCCAGGTACCCTGCAATATCTGATACAGGAAATTGAAGATTGTAATGAGGTAGACAGTAGCAAGCTGATTGATTTTATTCATTCAGCAAAACTTCAGAAAGAAGAATTTGAACCCTTTTCGGATTTTTCTCACCAGCAGGGCTTCTCTTATGCCCGGACCCGGTTATATGAAGGGGCTAGTTTTAATATTTACCTCATGTCGTGGGCCCCGGGTGATTTTACGGCAATTCATAGTCATGGTCAGACAGACTGGGGTGCCGTGTTGTTTTTTTCTGATGTGAATCACCGATTGTATAAAGTACAGGAGAAAAATATTCAACTGATTGACAAAACAGGGGTAAAGGCTGGTACCATCGCCCCGGTAAATGGAAACCTGGTGCATGCCATGGGTAATCTATCGGAAAATCCTGCAATGAGTTTGCATATTTATGGTTCAGAAAAAGGCATCAGCAATGCTAATGATGGTTCATTGGTTTATGAGCTGGAAAAAATGCAGATACGACGAACTCATGGTGAAGCATATATCAATATTGCAGAAGAAAATTGCCTGGAGACCTTGAAAGGATTAACTACAAATAAGGAAACCCTTGTTGACTATTTAAATATAGTTTTACCATACTATAAAAAAAATGGCTTTTCTGAAATGTGTAATAAAATAGTCTCAATTCTCAGTGATCCTGAGAGTCATTTTTTACATTAATAACCACCAATTTTGTCGGAAGTATGATGACTGCGGAAAATCACCTTTGATTTTCCGTTTTTGTTTGTGTTATTCAGCAAGACTCTGCTCTTCCTGAAATCAAAAAATTAGATATGTAAAAATAGGTATATAAAAGATTGTCAATAATTTATCCAGTAATATTCTATTTAAAATATTTTTGAAAATTTCTTTCGCTTATTGTTTTTCTATTAACAAAAAGAAGATACTTTTGCATGAAAATAGAACCACATGGATATTTCGCACATAGAACATATTGGCATTGCTGTCAAGGACTTACAACAGAGTATTGAATACTGGGAAAAGGTATTCGGACTGAAGTGTTATGCTGTTGAAGAAGTGAAGGATCAGAAGGTGAAAACGGCTTTTTTTATGGTAGGACAAACCAAGATTGAGTTATTGGAAAGCACTGATCCGGAAGGTCCAATTGGCAAGTTCATTGAAAAGAAAGGGGAAGGTGTTCATCACCTTGCTTTTGCTGTGAAGGGAATTGAAGGTGCATTGGAAGAGGTTGAAGCAAAGGGTATCCAACTGATTGACAAAACCCCGAGAAAAGGTGCAGAAGGCCTGCATATTGGGTTTCTGCATCCCAAATCTACAATGGGAGTATTAACTGAGCTCTGTGAAAACAAAAACGATTAATTGGTAAAGCCATGGCAATAGAAGATAAAATCAAGTTACTGCTTGAAAAGCGGGAAGAAGCGAAGTTAGGTGGAGGACAGAAGCGTATTGATTCCCAGCATAAAAAGGGTAAACTTACAGCAAGAGAACGTATTGAATTATTATTGGACGAGGGCAGTTTTGAGGAGTTTGATATGTTTGTCTCCCACCGGTGTGTTGATTTCGGGCTTGAAAATGAAAAATACCTGACGGATGGAGTAATTACAGGTTACGGTACCATTGATGGCAGGTTGGTATATTTATTCAGCCAGGATTTTACAGTTTTTGGAGGTTCTTTAAGTGAAATGTATGCCAAGAAAATCTGTAAGGTGATGGATCAGGCCATGAAGGTTGGAGCCCCAGTGGTAGGGATCAATGATTCTGGCGGAGCCCGCATTCAGGAAGGTGTTCAGAGCCTGGCAGGGTATGCCGAGATCTTTGAACGGAATATCCTGGCTTCAGGCGTAATCCCGCAGATTTCGGCCATTTTCGGTCCCTGCGCCGGAGGTGCTGTATATAGCCCTGCCCTCACCGACTTTATCATTATGTCGAAGGAAAACAGCTATATGTTCGTTACCGGTCCAAAGGTTGTAAAAACAGTGACAGGTGAAATAGTAACAGATGCTGAACTTGGAGGTGCTATGGTTCATGGTTCCAAGTCAGGGGTGGCACATTTTGTTGCAGAAGATGAAAAGGAAGGGATTTCGTTAATCAGGAAGCTATTGAGTTTCATGCCACAGAATAATCTTGAGGATCCTCCATTGGCTGCATGTGATGATCCAATTGACAGGTTGGAAGAATCTTTGAACTATATAATTCCAGATAACCCTAATAAACCATATGATGTAAAGGATGTAATTCATCTGATTGTGGATTATGGTGAATTTATGGAGGTTGCCAGGCATTTTGCACCGAATATTGTAACTGGTTATGCACGATTGAATGGCATGTCCGTTGGAATCGTGGCCAATCAGCCCAATTACCTTGCAGGAGTCCTGGATATCAATGCTTCTCGCAAGGCGGCTCGTTTTGTACGTTATTGTGATGCTTTCAATATTCCTATTCTTACCCTTGTTGATGTACCAGGATTCTTACCTGGTACCGCCCAGGAATATGGTGGAATTATTATTCATGGGGCCAAGTTGCTATTCGCCTATGGTGAGGCAACTGTTCCTAAAGTAACAGTTATACTGCGCAAGGCCTATGGTGGAGCCTATGATGTAATGAGTTCAAAGCATCTGAGAGGTGACATTAATTATGCCTGGCCTTCTGCTGAAATTGCAGTAATGGGTCCCAAAGGGGCTATTGAAGTATTGAATAGCAAGAAATTGGCTGAGATGGAGAATCCCGCCGACAGGGAAGAGTTTGTAAAGAGAAATGAAGAAGATTATAAGATCAAGTTTGCCAACCCTTACAATGCTGCTCAATACGGTTTCATTGATGACGTGATAGAGCCCAGGAATTCCAGGTTCAGGATTATCAGAGCCTTACAAGCACTAGCCACTAAGAAGGATGTGAATCCTGCCAAAAAACATTCAAATCTTCCTTTATGATCAGTAGCATCCTACTACAAGCCCAGGTAGCCGGAAAGGCAATGAGCAAATCAGCCGAAGAGTTTGGTAGAATGGATCCATTTGGATTTGTGATGGCAGCCATTGCCATGACTGTTGTCTTTTTGGCCCTGATTCTTCTTTATCTTACTTTTAAATATGTTGCTAAAGCATATAGTATAGATCTAAAAAATAGATTTCGTAAAGAGCGGCCAGGTGAAGAAGTGCCGGAAGAGATTGAAGAAATTCCAGGAGAAGTGAATGCCGCAATTGCACTTGCTTTACATCTGTACCGTAACCAATTGCATGATATGGAAGATACTGTGATCACCATAAAGAAGGTTGCTAAAGCTTATTCTCCCTGGAGTTCAAAAATTTACGGAATACGAAGGACCCCAAGATAAAGTCGAAGTTTTTGAGTGTACACTCCCAAACGGATGAAAACATCAACAAGTAGAATTACAGAGTTCCTGACTACCTGATAACAGAAAAATATTAAGGATGAAAAAGTTCAAATTCACTATAAATGGAAGCCAGTATGACGCTGAAATAATCAGTATTGATGATAACCTGGCAGAGGTCTCAGTAAACGGAACTGTCTATGCAGTGGAAGTTGACCGTTCGATACCACTGAGCAAAACACCAAAACTGGTACGTACCATGGCGGTACCTTCAACAGATGCTCATCCATCATTGACAAAAACCAGCAGTCCCTCTGCGCCTAAGGGTACAGGCACCATTAAGTCACCATTGCCAGGTGTAATCCTTGAATTACATGTCAGGGAAGGTGATGCTGTTAAAATCGGTCAGAGGCTTATTACCCTGGAAGCTATGAAGATGGAGAACAATATCAATGCTGACAAAGAGGGTAGGGTAATTTCCCTTAAGGTTGGCAAAGGGGATAGTGTAATGGAAGGGGATGTTTTACTTGTAATCGGAGATTAATTGTATGGAAGGTTCTACCTCAATGTGGTCATTCCTGGTTGACCATCTTCAAAGATTCCTGGAATATACTTCTTTCGGAAACTTTACATTCGGGCATCTGATAATGATTTTGATTGGATTGGCATTCATTTATCTTGCCATTGCCAAGGAATATGAACCCATGCTGCTGGTGCCAATTGGATTTGGGATATTAATTGGTAATATTCCTTTCTGGGGAGCGGAGCATGTTTTAAATGGAGACCCTCAAAACCTGCAGGTTGGATTATATCAGAGTGGCAGTGTTATGAATTATCTATATTTTGGAGTACGATATGGTATTTATCCTCCTTTAATTTTTCTTGGGATTGGTGCAATGACTGATTTTTCGGCCCTTATCTCAAATCCAAAATTGATTCTTATAGGAGCTGCAGCACAACTTGGAATTTTTGGAGCCTATGCTGCTGCATTAGCCCTGGGTTTTTCCCCTGCTGAAGCCGGTGCTATAGGCATTATTGGCGGTGCTGATGGTCCTACTGCAATTTTCCTATCTTCAAAACTTGCTCCGGAATTGGTAGGTGCTATTGCAGTTTCTGCCTATTCTTATATGGCCCTTGTTCCTGTTATTCAACCACCTGTTATGCGATTATTAACAACTCCAAAAGAGCGGCTCATCCGGATGAAGCCTCCAAGGGTTGTTTCCAAGCTTGAAAAGATTCTTTTTCCGATCATAGGATTGTTATTCACTACATTTATAGTACCTGCCGGCTTACCCTTGCTGGGAATGTTGTTTTTTGGGAATTTACTAAAAGAAAGCACGGTTACAAAGCGTCTAGCTGATACTGCAAAAGGTCCTTTGATTGATATAGTTACTATACTAATTGGACTCACTGTTGGTGCTTCTACTCAGGCAACTACTTTCCTTACTGCCAAAAGTGTAGGGATTTTTGCACTAGGAGCTTGTTCATTTATTATAGCAACTTTTGGTGGAGTTATGTTTGTTAAAATCCTAAATCTTTTCCTAAAAGAAGGGAATAAAATTAATCCGTTGATTGGCAATGCGGGTGTTTCTGCAGTTCCTGATAGTGCCAGGGTCTCTCAGGTGGTAGGTTTGGAATATGATAAAACCAATCATTTGCTTATGCATGCTATGGGACCAAATGTTGCAGGTGTTATTGGCAGTGCTGTTGCAGCTGGTGTCTTGCTTAGTTTCCTCTTTTAAACAGTGCCTGACGGCCTCTGTTTAACTGATCCTGTTGATTGCGCTCATTACAAAGCCTAAAATTGGAAACAATTTCATGAAAAGTTGTTTCCGGGATACTTTGCAGTTATTTCTGTAGTTTGTCAACTTCGTATGGCATCCCTATTCCATCATTTTGTATTTTCGTACTTTGATTTAAGGATCTGTTAATACAACTTTTCCCGAAGGATCAATAAAAATGCTATGCCCATAGAATCCTTGTTTTTTACTGTTTTCATAGTTTTCATTGCCGGAATGCTGGCAATTGACCTGGGGATATTTGATAGGAAAAGCCATGAAGTAAAATTCAGGGAAGCACTGATCTGGACAATTATTTGGGTCACCCTTGCAGCAGGATTTTATCTGCTTATTCTTAATAAAGCCGAGATTATTCATGGATTAAAATCCATCGGGGATATTGAGAATAATATCTTGAAATACAAGCATCCTATTGATATCAGTGGACTCGGGTTGCAAGATGCATTAAGTGTTTACAGGCAAAATCTTGCACTGGAATTTCTCACAGGCTACCTTATTGAGTACATGCTTTCTGTTGACAATGTATTTGTTATGATCCTGATATTCATATCGTTCGGGGTGCAGAAAATGTATTATAAAAGGGTGCTCTTTTGGGGAATCCTGGGTGCAATAGTGATGAGGTTTATCTTCATCTTCTTGAGTTCTGCACTGATTCAGCGTTTCGATTGGGTATTATATGTTTTTGGAATTTTCCTGGTTATCACGGGTGTGAAAATGTTTCTCGACAGAAATAAGGAAGAGAAAATGGAAACTTCCAAGCATCCGATTGTTAAATTCGCATCCAAATATTTGCCATTATATCCCAACTATTTCAGGGGACACTTCTGGTTCAGGAATAAAAAGGATAGGAGTCGACTTTATTTCACACCTCTTTTCCTTGTTCTTTTAGTCATTGAGTTTACTGATGTTGTGTTTGCCGTTGATTCTGTACCGGCAATTTTTTCGATTACTCAGGACCCATACATAGTTTTCTTCTCTAATATTTTTGCCATTCTTGGTCTTCGTTCCCTGTTTTTTGTAATTGCCCATGTGATTACAATGTTGCGATTCCTTAAACATGGACTATCAGTACTGTTAATGTTTATTGGATTTAAAATGCTTATGCATGTGCAATTAAAGGAATGGGGTTTTACCACGGTCCATTCTTTGATTATTGTTGTAGGGATTCTCACTGTAAGTATTCTTGCTTCAGTGATCTGGCCGGATAAAAGTAAGAAAAAGGTGAAGGTAATTGAAGAGTTAACAGGAGAGAAGCCGGGCAAGATTGAATTTTAGAAAAGAATAACCAAAATGAAAACTATCCTATGTTAATCATCGGGATTGCCGGGGGATCCGGTTGCGGAAAAACAACAGTTGTTAAGGAAATTATCCGACGACTTCCCAAGAGTTCAGTTGCAGTGATCCCCCAGGATGCTTATTACTGGGATAATGGCCACCTGAGCCAGGAAGAAAAACTGGAAATTAATTTCGACCATCCCAATTCTATTGAATGGACTTTACTTGTGGAGCATCTGGACATTCTCCGTCAGGGAAAGCCCATTGAGATGCCTCAGTATTCTTATGTGGAATGTGCCAGAAGCCATGATACCATCCACATAGAGCCAAAACAGGTAATTATCGTTGAAGGCATCCTTATTTTTACTGATCCTGAATTATTAAAACGACTTGATATAAAGATTTTCGTGGATGCTGAAAATGATGACCGTCTGACCCGCATTATTCGCCGCGATACCATTGAACGTGGCCGTGATTTCAGGCAGGTCCTCGACCATTACAGCAAATGGGTTAAGCCCATGCATCTTCAATTCATTGAGCCCTCCAAGCGATATGCTGATATCATTGTCCCGCAAGGCGGTGAAAATAAGGTTGCCGTCCAGGTGCTTGCTTCCCGTATACAAATGAAGCTGGGATCGGGGGAGTAGTTTCTGAATCGATATTTCACTTTGGGGAGGATGAAAAAATGCAAAATGCAAAATGCAGATTGCAGAATGAAAAATTCAGAATATAAAATTCAAACCATCCCAATCATTTAAAGGCAATGAATTCTTATGATTTGTTTTGCCGTTGAATTTTGCGGCTTTTTATAGCACTTCAAAATCGGATGGCCGCTGGGTTGCGTTTTCACAGCGTTTGATTACGATTGAGGAGATTCTAGAATTTTAGAAAAATCATTTCCAAAATCAAACTCGTTAATCGACAATCCAAATTCATGGGCAATTTTGATTAACGATTGAAGATTAATGAAATTCAGAATTAAGAAAGTAAAGCACTACAACTAAATCACTTAATCCAATGCAGAGTTAATTGCTGTGTTTGCGTTTGGTTTTAAATTTGCGTTTTAGCTTTATATTCAGGTCACGGTTAATCGACAATCCAAATTCAAGAGCAATTTTGATTAACGATTGAAGATTAACGAATTGAAGCTCAAACTCGTTATCCCCATTCCAACAGATTTGATTAACGATTGAGGATTAACGAATTCAGAATTAAGAAGTAAAGCACTTCCAAAAATCAAAACTCGGTTAATCGACAATCCAAATTAGAGCAAATTTGATTAACGATTGAGGATTCGAATTAGATTAGGAGCACTCAAGTCAAATGTCGTTAATCGACAATCCAAATTCAAGAGCAATTTTGATTAACGATTGAAGATTAACGAATTCAGAATTAAAGTGTGGATCTTCAAAAATCAAAACTCCCTGCCTGCCTGCAGGAATGCTGCTGCTTTGGGTGAGTTTTCGCAGTCAGGCAGGGTTAATCGACAATCCAAATTCAAGAGCAATTTTGATTAACGATTGAGGATTAACGAATTGAGAATTAAGAAGTGACTTCAAAAATCAAAACTCGTTAATCGACAATCCAAATTCAAGAGCAATTTTGATTAACGATTGAAGATTAAGTGAATGTCGATGTGTGTCTGTGTGTCTGATGTTACGAAGGGAGCCTATGGCTGGAAGGTTCACATCCGCAATCCGACATTCAACATTCGACATCGACATCACATTCGACATCCGACATCAATCGACATCCAATCCGACATCAAATTCAACATGAAATCCACATCCGACATTCCACATCCAACATTCGACATCCGACATCCACATCCGAATCAATCCGCATCCGACATGCAATCCACATTCAACATCCGACATCCCACATCCGACATCCCACATCCGACATCCACAATCCGACATCCACAATCCGACATTAAGGACTAAAATTAATCTAAACAAGACACAATGGCATGAAAATTTAATTTAACATGACATATTGACATGATTTATTGGCCTTTTTTAGCTTTGGAATGAGAATTGAAAAGAGAGGATATCAATTCATTAAAACCATAACTAAAATATAAGGAGGATTTAACCATGTTACCTATTATTAAACGCAGCCCGTTTTTCCCTTCATTCGCAGACGAATTCTTTGGGAAGCAGTTACCAACCTTTATCAATGTTGATTACGGATTCAATAAACCTTCGGTAAATATTGCAGAAGGCAAGGAAGATTTCAGGATTGACATTGCAGCTCCTGGTTTGGAGAAGGATGATTTCCGGATCAATCTGAATAACAATGTCCTGACGATTTCATCGGATAAGGAAGAAAAGAAGGAAGAAGATTCTGAGAATTTTGTTCGTCGGGAATTCAGCTACGCTCAGTTTAATCGTTCATTTAGTCTGCCAACATCTGCAGATACTGAAAAGATTAATGCTACCTACAAGAATGGAGTTCTTTCCATTGTCATCCCAAAGAAGGACGAAGCTAAAGAAAGACCTGTAAGGGAAATTGCCATCGCTTAAATGATGCAATCCGATAAAATTTTTCAATTTTAAAATGCAGAGCCGGCCAGAAGCCGGCTTTTTTATTGATTATCAGAAGCAAACCACTCAGCGTAAGAAGTAACTGTTTCGCGCAGGAGAAGGTTATGCAATTTTACTTGTGGTGGCATGAGTGGGATAAGTCGTTCAGCAAAATCAATGAGCATATTTTCACTGGTCGGCTGATAATCAACAAGGATCGTTTTACCAAACACTTCTGATTTCAAGGGTAGAAATTCATCAGCAGAAAGTTTGTTGAGCACGAGTGCATGATCAAATTCATCAATAATGCAATTCCTTACAATTTTCTTCAGGTCACCAAAATCCATCAGCATACCATTTTTTGGCGATGAGTCATCCTGCAAAGGTTGCCCGATAACGGTGACATACAATTCATAAGAGTGTCCATGAATATGCCGGCAAGGGCCATCGTACCCTTTAAGGGCATGTGCCATTTCAAATTTAAACTCTTTGGTTAATCGGATATTGGTCAATGTAATATGGTATTAATTATTCAAGAATGATTCTTGATGTATAAACAAGGCTGGTTTCCGGGTCGACTAATTTGAGGATATATAAGCCGGCCTTTTGATGATCAAAATTAATTTCGAGTTTGTTTCCTGAAATTTTTTCAGCAGGGGAAACCTTTCCTCCGGTTGCTGAATAAACAACAAGATCAGGTATATGTTTGGAAAATGCTGAAGGAAGTTCTATGGTTAGGTTTCCAAAGCAAGGATTAGGATATGCATTGAGAGGGATTGATTGAACGGGATCCAGGAAACCGGCATTTCCAGCCCAGACATTATTTACAAATTCAGGATGATCAATATATGGATTACGGTTGTGCTGGTAAGCATACACGGCATTGTTTCTGTCAATTTCCTTTTGAGAGACCGGGTCAGCCTGGTGCCATTGCATGAGCATAGTTACAGCCCAGGGCTTCAGCTGTGAGCCATTGGTCATACCACTGCCTGCCCAGCCATTATCTTCATTAAAGTAGCGTGTTGACATATAGAAGTATGAACGGGCAAAATCTCCCTTATAAGCATCAATGGGTTCGAAAACAGTTCCGGAATATCCGGGTGTTGAACAATCTCCTACTTTGCTTCCATTATCTGATGTCCAGTCTGTAGAGCCTACTTTCCCAAAAGGATAATTTGACCGGCGATTGTTTACATATCCATCCGTCGGGTATAGATGAAACAAATCGGAATACATAGGCGTTTTGTCACTGAACCAGCTTTTGGGCCAGGAATGTTCCCTGTTATAGCAGTCACCTTCTCCATTATAGCTTCCACATTCATCATTATTATTAAAAGAATATTCATAGGGAGGGGTGCCACCCGGAATATCGGAATACATATCCCAGACCTTGCCATTGGACTTTTTATCAGTAGTTTCAAAAGCGGTGATCAGGAAATCGTAGCTTAATACCGTATGATTGTCGATAATATCATGAAGCGCTTGTTTGAGTGCAGTTCCGTATTTCCCTGCAGCCGGGTCATAATATCCCTGGGGTGCCTGTGCATTGATATTTAATGAGAGTACAAGTAGTAACAGAAGAATCAGGTTTTTCATTCTTTAGGATTATTTGGGTATCAATAAGAGAAACCGACCAGGTCGATCAGTAGTTTGAGTGAGGCGGCAAGGATAATTAATCCACCGATAGGTCCGGTGCGTAAACGTAATGATCTGGCTTCATATTTGGCACCAAGGATCAATCCGGTAAAGACGGCAATGAGTTGCATGATTACTAAAATGAACCAGGAAGAGATATTTTTTTCAGTGGTCAAACCGGCGGTGATACTTACAATTAAAGGTGTAATTCCTTCTGCAATGGAAAGCATGACGACATTCCTTACTATTGTTACATCAAAACTTTTTTCTTCAGGCCTGGTCCTGATGGAATCAAAGATGATCTTTAATCCCATAATGAGTAAAATACCGAAGGCAATATAGTAGTTTGACTCTAAAGCCAGAACGCTGATCCTTGACCCTAACCACAAACCGGTACCTATCAGCAGGGCCTGTGACAGTAAAATGATGCCTGCAAAGCGGAATTTGATTATGAGCCTTTCACCTTTGAGAATATACCCTGCTACAATGTATGTAATCAACGAATTGAGGGCTAATGCAAGACTAAGAATGAAAATTTGGATAGGGTTCATAAGAAAAGGATTATCCTGAATTATTTCATTCCTGCTGTTGATTCGGAAATCACAGAAGCCATTCCAGAGGGGGAATATACAAAAGTGGCTATTTTTTCCAGGTTAATCCGATCCGTTTCATCGAAGGAGTTAAAAGCTGTACTGTCAATATCAAGGACCGCCATCAACTGACCAGACGGATCAAAAATTGGGATGACAATTTCGGAATTGGATCTTGAATCGCAGGCAATATGCCCGGGGAACTTGTGAACATCAGGAACCACCAGCGAACGTTTTTCATTAACACTTGCCCAACAAACTCCACCTCCTTTGAGAATCTGGCAGGCAACAGGCCCCTGGTATGGTCCGACAACTAATTCGTCGCCATTCACCCTATAGAAGCCACACCAGAAAAAATAGGTAAACTTAAACTTCAGGATAGCAGCAATAGTCGCCATTCTTGCAATGGGGTCATCAGTCTTCACCAATAAACCTTGCAACTGGACAATTATTCTATCGTATCTTCCTTGTTTTGAGCTAGATTCCATGATTTTTTGAAACGGGATGCAAAAATACAAATGTTTTGCTGGTTAACGGTCAATAATCATGGCAAGCTTTACAGATTTAGGAATTATTTGTTGATTATTACTTTACTGCGGGATAAGTAGTTGTTTGAACCTTTAATCAGCAGCAAATAGGCCCCTGTTTCCAGGGAGGCTGTTATAATGGATTGCCCATTACAAATTTTCCCGTTCAGAATATGCTTCCCTGCCATGTCAAATAAGGCATAATTGAGACTTCCAGCTGGTAAGCCTGAGAGTGTGATTTTATCTTTAGCAGGATTGGGAGATATTGTAATCGATGGATTCACTTCATTTATAGGAGGAATTCCAAGATTAACCATTGAAAGAGCCAATTTCCAGATTCCATTTCCTTTAGTTCCGACATATAGAGTATCGGCTAAAATTTCAATAGAAGTTGTGTGTGTATTTTTTAGCCCGAAGTTGATTGGATTCCAGCTATTCCCCAGGTCGTTTGTGCAGAAAACTCCTTTATCGGTGGCAGCATACATATTGGAACCTGATGCCACAAAATCTTCTATTATTGAAAAATTTACCCTTGATCCGTTGTTGGTGAGGGTCCATTGGTTTCCATTATCTGTACTGACATAAACACCTCCATCAGAAGCCATTACAAACATGGCCCCATCACAGGCTGAGAGATTGGAAATAGTACTTCCCGCAGGCAGGCCTGAATTTGCTAAGACCCAACCAGTATTGCCATCATATTTGAGAACGCCTGCTTCATCTGAATCAATGGTCGCAAAGGGAGTATTGTTATGCACAATCAGTCCTGAGAAAAAATGAAACTGGTACGCTGCCCCCAGGCTCATATCCGTCCAGGTAAGGCCGGCATCATCTGTAGAATACATAAACTCATCTTCATAAGCATAAAGCCTGCCATTAGAGCTAACCAAAGCATAGCCATTACCACTTTCAAATGGAACCGGATTCAGAAGGTCAAGCCATGTAACTCCATTATCGGGACTATAGGTGATAAAATTCAAATATGTAGGCATTGCCAGGGTGTCATGGTAAACTGAAAGGAAGATAGAATCACCCATTGTGACCGCTGACATAAAAAAGTCTTTGAACACATTAGGGGAAATATCACTCCAGCTTATTCCATTATTTGAATAATATACCTTATCCCTGTCATTGGTAACAAGACCAGCCGAAGTGGCAGCAATGGAACTAATTGATGAACAAACCAATCCACCAGAATTGTTTATCCATTGGTTTCCCTGGTAAGAGAATACCCCGTCGGATTGAGTACCGCAAACCAGGGTAGTGTCAAAGAATGCGATAGTATTTACATGAAGATCTGTAAGGCCTGTATTTATTTGATCCCAAACAATTCCACCATTCAGAGTGCAAAAGATCCCATTGGAAACCGTAGTGAAATAAAACTGCATACTGGTACCCATAAAGGAAGTAATTGCTGAAGGAGCTGTATACACTGGATTCCATTCAGTTCCATGATTATAACTATTATAAAGTTCGTTCCCAATTGCCAGGTAAAGGATACCATCTATTTCTTTTATGAAAGCTCTATCCCATAGTAGATCAGCGGCTTTTATGATCTCCCAGTGATCAAGAGCCAGTGTATTTCTGAATACTCCAAATTCGGTACCTGCATATATATAAGTATCTGTGACTTCAATAGTGTGTACGCTTTTTTGATTCAGCATATTAGAGTACAATCCCTCATTGTCCTGAGTCCAGGTTACGCCATAATCGGTTGATTTTAAAAATCCAAGGGAAAGGCTACCGGCAAACAAGGTTGTGCCTGAATGGGCCAGGGCTTTTACTTGCTCTGGATTTAAATCAACTGCCGGGACATCAGGATTTGATAAATCCAATCGTTTAATACCATAATCCGCTCCAAAAGAATAGTTATAGGGAACACTTATAAATAAACTATCGCCTATAATTGTATAGCTTTCGAAAGGTAATGCTGAATTCAGTTTCCAATCGGTAGAAAGTACTGTTGCGCTAAAGAATCCACAGGAGGTCCCTGCCATTAAAACTGAATCGTATTGAAATATTGATGAAACATTAACCGGCCCGCCGGGGCCTATGGATCCAGTCCATTGTGAGTAGCTGCTTTTGAACATCAGGAGCAGAAGAAAAGTGATAATAACTGAGTTTTTCATATAAAGGGTATAAAATTAGATTATAGATATTAAATGGTTACATATAAGACACTTATTAAGGCAAATACCCTGACAGCATTAGAAATAAAAAAAACCGGAACAGAGATTGTCCCGGTTTGTATATGGGTAGAATGAAACTTTAATCTTCAAGTATGGCTTTTACTCCCGGCAGTTCTTTCCCTTCGATGGATTCAAGCATGGCACCACCTCCTGTTGAGACATAACTAACCTGGTCGGCGAGTTTAAATTTATTGATTGCTGCTACTGAATCTCCGCCGCCAACAAGTGAAAATGCTCCATTGGCTGTAGCGGCAGCAACTGCTTTGGCTACTTCCTTGGTACCTTTCTGGAAATTGCATAATTCAAATACACCCATCGGACCATTCCAAAGAATAGTGCGACTGTTATTCAGAACATGAGTGATCATCTGGATGCTTTCCGGTCCAATATCCAATCCCATCCATCCGTCAGGAATTTCATTGGAATTAACCAGCTTTTTTTCAGCATCATCAGCGAAAGCGTTTGCTGCTATGGCATCAACAGGAATCACAATATTAACACCCAGGTCGGCAGCGCCATCCAGAATATTTTTTGCGAGTTCAATAAAGTCGGGTTCAACCAGTGATCCACCAATATTACCACCTTGAGCCTTGATAAAGGTAAACATCATTCCACCGCCGATAATCAGGTTATCCACCTTGCTCATGAGGTGATTGATGATCTCTATTTTGCTGGAAACCTTGGCACCGCCTAACACAGCGGTAAACGGACGTTTGTTGTCTTCAAGAACCTTCTTGATAGCAGTTACTTCATCACGCATGAGGTATCCAAACATCTTGTCTTTTGGGAAAAACTTTGCTATTAATGCAGTAGAAGCATGTGCCCTGTGAGCTGTGCCAAATGCATCATTTACGTAACAATCAGCAAGTGCAGCAAGTTTTTTTGTGAATTCTTTCTGCGATTCCTTTACCCTGGCTTTAGCTTCCTTTTTCTCCTCTTCAGTAACTGTATCAGGGAGACGAGGCTTTCCTTCTTCTTCTTCATAAAAACGAAGATTTTCGAGCAGCATAACTTCTCCGGGTTTCAATGCGGAGGAAAGATCCACAGCACTTTGACCTATACAATCATCAGCGAATTTCACCTCTTTACCAAGTTTCTCACTCAGATAAGGAAGGATATGCCTCAGGCTTAACTTTGCAGAAGGACCTTTCGGCCGGCCAAGATGCGACATCAGTATCACAGAGCCGCCAGAAGCAAGAATTTTATTGATGGTATTTACAGCGGCATCTATTCGGGTTGTATCAGTAATCTTGAAATTTTCGTCCAGGGGAACATTAAAATCTACGCGAACAATCGCTCTCTTCCCTGTAAAGTCATAATTATCAACAGTTTTCATATAGGTAGAATTAATCTGAAATTTTGAGCAAAAGTAATAAAAACATTTGTCAGCACTTTATTAAATCTATGGTTGTTTATGACTGCCTTTGGAGTATTTTTGAATATCCAGAAACCCCTTTTATGAAATCTTTCAACGGATCATTAACTTCAAAATTACCCCATACCGGAACTTCCATTTTTGCTGTGATGTCGGGGTTGGCGAATGAAACAGGCGCAATAAATCTTTCCCAGGGATTCCCAAACTTTCCGGTCTCAGAAGAGTTGATTGAGCTTGTTTACAAGTATATGAGAAACGGGATGAATCAGTATGCTCCGATGCAGGGAGTATTGGCGTTGAGAGAGGCTATATCCAAGAAGGTAAAGAGTACCTATAATATTTTGTATGATCCAATAACAGAGATTAATATTACAGCAGGTGCTACCCAGGCAATATTTGGTGTAATATCTTCCATGATCTTTCCAGGCACTGAAGTTATTGTGATAGAACCGGCATATGACAGCTATGCTCCGGCAGTGGAATTAAATGGTGGAACCGTTCGTTATTCTGCTTTGATGGTTCCAGGATATAAGATCAACTGGGCAGAAATCAGGAGTCTTATTAATTCAAGGACCAGGCTGATCATCATCAATTCACCACATAATCCTACTGGCGCCATTCTTAGCCCGGCAGATCTCCAGGAATTGGAGAAAATTACCAAAGGGACAGATATTGTTATCATGAGTGATGAAGTTTATGAGCATCTCATCTTTGATGGTAACAGGCATGAAAGTGTTTGCTGGTACCCTGAATTGGCTTCCAGGAGCTTCGTCATCGGTTCTTTCGGGAAGACCTTTCATACTACGGGATGGAAAACAGGTTACGTTATGGCTCCGGCTAACCTGATGGCAGAATTCAGAAAATCTCACCAGTTTATCGTTTTTGCCGGGAATACTCCTATGCAATATGCTATGGCTGAATACCTTGAAAATGAGCAGCATTACCTTGACCTGCCCGCGTTTTACCAACAGAAAAGGGATTACTTTGTTAAGTTGATTGAAGGAAGCAGGTTTAAAGTAATTCCTTCACTGGGGACTTACTTCCAATTATTGGATTATAGTGCCCTCTCCGAGGAAAATGAACTGGATTTTGCAATCCGGATGACTAAAGAATTTGGAGTGGCTTCAGTCCCGGTCTCACCATTTTACCATCAAAAACAGGATAACCATGTACTTCGGTTCTGTTTCGCCAAAACTGAAGAAACGCTTGAAAGAGCTGCGGAAATTTTGTGCAAAATTTGATTACGTATTGGTAATCAGATAAATAAAAGGTCTCTGGGTTTGGTGAATGATCCGTTAAATAGAAGAAGCGATTAGTTGCCCGTCATTGAAATTCTCATGATTTCTTACACAAGGTAAATGGATGCCTGATAATGAATTCTGCCATAAAACGAAATCTAATCTAACATGCAAAACCTTATTGTTACTATTATCCAGCCGGATCTGGCCTGGGAAGACAAAGGTGCTAACCTGGCCAAATTTGAAGGTTTTTTCCAAACTATAATTGGGAAACAAGATCTGGTGGTATTACCGGAAATGTTCAATACTGGTTTTGTTATGAATCCAAAAGCAATAGCAGAGCCTATGGAGGGCCCGACAATGCAATGGATGGCAAACTATGCAGGGGCAACAGGTTCGGTAATAACAGGTAGTTTGGTTATTAATGAGAAAGATCATTTTTATAACCGGCTAATCTGGATGACTCCGGATGGGAATTACTCTTATTATGACAAACGGCATCTTTTCAGGTTCGGGAATGAACATCTTGAGTTTTCCAATGGCCAAAAACGACTGGTTACAGAAATCAATGGATGGAAAATTTGTCCCCTGGTATGTTATGACCTGAGGTTTCCTGTTTGGAGTAAAAACACTTTCCAGCATGGGAAATATGAGTATGATATACTGATTTATGTGGCCAACTGGCCTGCCAGGAGAAGTTATGCCTATCGTCAGTTGTTGATTGCAAGGGCTATAGAAAACCAGTCTTATGTAATCGGGGTGAATAGAGTAGGAGTTGATGGAAAGGGTACGATGCATCAGGGCGATTCAGTAATTATCGATTTCAAAGGTAATCCCCTCATCGATATCTCAACAGATGTTGAGGATATGAAAACACTGATGCTTGATTATGATCAGATTGAAGAATTCAGGGATGGTTTTACCGTGGGTATGGATTGGGATGATTTTGAAATCAGATAAATGTTTGAGAATAGTTCATCTATGTCTTTTGATAATAATACCTTATCGTTTTCGAAAAAAATTATTCAAACTTTATTCAATAAGTATTCAGGCAATCAATAAGTTTGCCGAAAATTTTTTTCATTCCTGCAGTGCCGGTATATGTTGTTTTTACTTCATTTTAAATAGGGTTTTCCTGTTATACCAGTAAGAGGCACTTAATAATTTAGGATCACTTATTACATGACCTCTGCCACACCTTCATATCGTAAAATCTGGGACATAGGCTGGCCCATAATGATCAGTCTGTTTGCCCAGAACATTGTTGGGGTTACAGATACAGCTTTTCTGGGCAGGGTAGGGGAAGTGGAACTTGGGGGCTCTGCCATTGGAGGACTTTTCTATATCATCCTTTTTATGGTAGGATATGGTTTTACTACGGGTGTTCAAATACTCATTGCCAGGAGGTATGGGGAGAAAAACTTCCTTGAGATCGGAAGGATCTTCGATAATAGCTTCTATTTCCTGGTAATTTCATCGCTTATCGTAACGTTAGGAGTTTATTTCTTCGGACATGGTTTGTTAAAACTGATGGTTGCTTCCGATGCAATATTTAATGCATCATCTACCTATCTGAAATACAGGATATTTGGCTTATTCTTTGCAACGGCAGGACTTCTTTTTCGCTCTTTCTATACCGGGATTACTTTCACTCGTTTCCTGAGTATCAGTTCGATTATTATGGCTGTGGTGAATGTAATTCTTGATTACCTGTTGATTTTTGGCAAAGGCGGGTTTCCCCAAATGGGAATTGCGGGCGCAGCTATAGCCTCAGCAATCGCTGAAGCAGTTGCCCTGGTTTTTCTTGTGATAATAACTATCCGGTATCGGGAAATACACCGATACAAAATATTCCGGTGGATCAGGCCTGATTGGTCCATCATCAGGAGTACTTTAGGAGTCTCCTTTTTTGTGATGATTCAGTATGTCCTCTCCCTGAGTATTTGGTTTTTCTTTTTTCTTATCATTGAAAAAATGGGAGAGCGCCCCCTGGCCATTTCCAATATTGCCCGTTCGGTATATATGTTTCTGATGATCCCGGGATGGGCATTTTGCTCGGTAACAAATACCCTCGTCAGTAACGCGCTTGGTGAAGGGAAGCCTGAACAGGTTTTGCCAATTACCTATAAAATCATGAGGTTCAGTGCCATTATTCTCTTTGCAGTAATACTTATTGCTGCCTTTTTCCCCAACCAGATACTCGGAATATATACTGCAGACCAAAGCCTTGTTGATGCAAGCTTCAGGACTTTTTATGTAATACTTTCAGCTTTGTTCCTTTTCTCCCTGATGAGTATTCTTTTCAATGCTGTGTTGGGAACAGCAAATACAAAGATCACCCTACTGATAGAGATTGTTACCCTTGTATTTTATATTTGCTATACCTGGTTTGTTTCCAATATATTACATCTTGCTATCGAGTGGGTGTGGACCAGTGAATGGATTTATGCATCACTTCTGGGAATATTTTCCTACACCTATTTAAGGCTGGGGAACTGGAGAAAGAAGCAGATATGATGCGAATGTTTTTACACATTCTCTTTTAAAAGATTCACACGAACCTTCAGCATTCTTTGATGTTCTTCTTCGCTGCTGTTGGGGTCTTTCATTTCCTTAAAAAGCTTGCAAGGCAGTTCAGAACAATTCCCGCAACTCTTGAAACCTTTCTTGTTTACAGAACAATCAAAAAGTGGACAGGTTTGATTTGGCATCATCTCCTTAGCCCAGAAAGTCTGGCCTTGAACTACATAACAGCCATTGCATTGTTTTCCGAAAAACTCGCACTCATCACAGCGTAAACCGCAAGCAGATAAGATCATAGCTAGAATTATTAAAATTAGATTATTATTTTGGAGATCAATCAAAGGTACAAATCCGTTATAGAATAGGCTTATCCTGCTCGAATAAATTTTAAATCCCAATAAAGAAATCTGTTTACATTTGTGTTCAACACTAAGATGATTATGCCGGAATTATCTGTCGTTATTATAACCCTTAATGAGGAAAAGCAAATTGCACATTGCATTGATTCTGTGCAAGGGGTTGCGGATGAGATCCTGGTGCTTGATTCCTTCAGTACCGATCGTACAGAAGCTATTTGCAGGGAAAAAGGCGTGAATTTTGTTCAGCATGCATTTGATGGGTACATTGAACAGAAAAACAGGGCTTTATCTCTCGCGCGTTTTGATTTTGTCCTTTCTCTTGATGCTGATGAAGCTCTGTCGGATGAATTGAGGATTTCCATAGCGGAGGTAAAGAAACAGCCACTTGTGAAAGGGTATTCGATGAACCGGCTGAATAATTATTGTGGTAAATGGATCAGGCATTGTGGCTGGTACCCGGATAAGAAGCTTAGACTTGTAGACAGGAACCATGCAAGGTGGGAAGGAACAAATCCTCATGATGAACTCAAATTGCAGAGTGGACAGATCATTCATTTGAAAGGAGATTTGCTGCATTATTCCTATCATTCCATCAAAGGTCATGTGGCACAGGCCAATCATTTTACCGATATTTCGGCGCAGGCAATGTTTGAAAAAGGTTTAAAAGCTCCCATCTGGAGATTGTTAGTCAATCCCACCCTGATGTTTCTTAAAAGCTATGTGCTAAAACAAGGATACCTGGATGGTTTTTATGGATTTACAATCAGTCTGATCTCAGCACACGCCACATTCCTGAAATATGCCAAACTGAAGCAGCTTTGGATGATGAATGCTGCAAAAAGCAGGAGTTGATATTCTTGTTACCGGAGGCTCGGATTTTAAAGAAGTTAATCCAGGGCCACTATCATCATTGCTATGAATAAATTGAAATAAGACAGTAAATTGTATCTTTACTGCCTGGGCAAATAAAATCTAATTGATGTCGACAGAATGGTTTGTAATTGTTAATCCCAATGCAGGAAAGCGAAAGGGACAACATGATTGGCTGACGATAGCACGTTTACTTGGAGAAGCCGGAATAGAATTCATAAACATTTTCACCGAGCATAGGGATCATGCCATGTTGCTCGCCAGGAAATATATAGAAAAAGGTTTCAGGAATATTATTGTTGTGGGAGGTGACGGCACACTGAATGAAGTTGTGAATGGCATCTTCACCCAAAAACATATCAGTCCTTCCGAAGTAACCCTTGCTATGATTCCTGTGGGTACGGGCAATGACTGGTGCAGGATGTATAAGATACCGTCCGACTATAAAGAAGCCATTAGCATCATCGCAAAGGCAAATATTTTCCTACAGGATGCAGGAATGGTTAAGTATTATTCAAGCCTGGGCCAGGAGAAAACCCGTTATTTCCTTAATATGGCCGGGATGGGATTTGATGCACTGGTTGCAAAAAAAACCAACAGGCAAAAGGATAAAGGCAAAGGGGGCCCATTATCCTACTTTGTTAATATTTTTTCCAGCCTTTTCTATTATAAGGCGACCAAAACTACAGTGGTTCTGGATAATGAATCGGTTACACAGGAAGTCTTTAGTATGTCGGTGGGAATTTGCCAGTACAATGGTGGTGGAATGAAGCAGGCTCCTGATGCTAAATCGGATGATGGATTATTTGACCTGACAATTATCAGGAATATCGGGAAGTTTAAAGTGATCAGAAATGTCGTTAAACTCTTTGATGGCTCATTTACCCGTTTGCCGGAAGTGAGTACTTTCAGATCCTCCCATATTATTATAAAGTCTATTTTCCCAATGTACCTCGAAGTAGATGGTGAATCATTAGGGCATACTCCTTTTGAGTTTACGATAATTCCCCAAACACTCCGCATTATTACCGGAGAATAAGTCTCATAAAGTGGGTTTAACAACTATTTAACTATTGACAGTTACTTTTAAGTGTCAGATTGATATACTTTTGTACGATAGCAAATTATGAGATCAACCCGGCAATATAAATTTGTAGAAAGAATTACGGCAATCTTTTTGTCCGTAGTTTTTCTGGTTGCTGCTACAGGGTTTTCTTATTCCACTCATTATTGTCATGGTGATCTCACAGATGTTTTTATATACCCGGGGTTAACCCAATCCAGTCCTTCCTGTGGGTGTGCAATTGAGCAGATGAACAGCAGTCAGCAAGAGAGCCATTCAGGCATTAGCAAATCAACCTGCTGTAAGAATTTACACTATTTTCAAAAGATACAGGTACTTGCTTTTGAAAAAGTGAATAAGGTTATTGGCTTATCAATTCATTCCATTTTACCGGTTTTGCTGCCGGGACTATTACCTGTTTCATTGGCTGTTGATGATGATAGTCTTTTTTCGTATCACAAGGACCGGGTGCCTCCATTAGGCATCTCCAGGGTGATTATGCATCATCAACTTCGAATCCCTTCCCCTTTAAGCGATTGTTAATTACTCTGGCAATAATTGTTGCCGGATAATTTATGAATTGGAAATCAATGTTTTAGACGTTGATAATCACTGGTTTACATCCAATCACTTAAATTTACTTCAATGAAAACAATATATACTGCCATCCTCCTGGTAATAGTGGGATATCTCCTTCAACCAGGGAAAAACGCAGAAGCGCAAAATATTAAAGGTCAGGTCTATGAGAAAGATGATCATGGCCATAAAAACCCTCTCCCAGGTGTAAATGTGTTCTGGTTAAAAACAACCCAGGGAACTACTACGAATCCAAATGGTGAATTTACTATCTCAGCAAAGAACATCAATGAAAGGCAGCTTGTTTTTAGCTTTTTAGGATACCTGACAGACACTGTTTCAGCAGGTTCAAAATTCCTGGAAGTAGAAATGATGCATGAAGACATCATGTTAAAAACAGTGGAAGTAGAAGGCAAAATCGGAAGCTCATTTATTTCCTCTGTAGACCCGAGAAAAGTACAGGTTGTGACTTCCAAGGAACTCCGAAAGGCCGCGTGCTGTAATCTCGCAGAAAGTTTCGAAACCAATGCCTCGGTGGATGTGATGTATTCCGATGCTCTTACCGGTGCTAAGCAAATCCAGATGCTTGGATTATCAGGAGTATATAGCCAGGTTTTGAGCGAAAATGTGCCTCTCGTGCGCGGACTTGCCAGCTCATTTGGTTTGGGCTATATTCCCGGATCCTGGATGGAATCCATATTGATCTCTAAGGGTGCGTCTTCAGTTGTCAATGGCTTTGAATCTACTACCGGACAAATTATGGTGGAGTTCAAGAAGCCTGCTAATACAGAAAAATTCTTCCTGAACCTTTTCGGTAACAGTAATGCCCGGATGGAAGCCAATGCACATAGTGCCTATAAATTGGGAGACAGGACCAGTACCGCTGTTTTCGGACATTTCAGCAGTTTCAAAAATGCCTTCGACAGGAATAATGATCTGATCATGGATATTCCGGAGAATACCACCTATAATTTCATGAACCGCTGGGATTATACGATTCCCGACAGATTCACTTCCCATCTCGGAATAAAATTCTTTGATGAAAATAGGGTCGGGGGATTCATGAATTTTGTCCCTGGTGAGTATTCAAAAGATACGGTCGGTATCAATAATGGGACAAAAACCTATGGGATACAGATGCATACACGTCGTGTTGAAGGTTTTCTCAAAAATGGGATTATGTTTCCGGAGCACGCTGATCGCTCGGTAGCCCTGATCCTTTCCGGGATATATCATACACAGGATGATATGCTTGGTTTAAACGAATATGACGCCAGCCAGAAAAGTTTCTATGCAAACCTGCTCTACCAGGATAAGCTCTTCAATGAACATCATAAGTTCATCAGTGGTTTTAGCCTGATGTATGATAATTACATGGAACGTTATAAGAGAAGGGATTTCACCTATCTGTATGAAGTAGCAGGAGGGGACCTGGATCAAAATCCGGACAGCTTATTCACAATTTTCAGCTTCCATGATACGCTTTATAATCGCGACAGAAATGAGATAGTTCCCGGTGCATTCTTTGAATACACCCTGCACCTGTTTGAGAAATTCACATTAATTGCCGGGTTAAGAGCCGATCATCATTCAAAGTATGGTTTATTTTATACACCAAGAATGCATATACGCTATGCTTTACCCTCGGGCACAATTCTTCGGGCGTCTGCAGGAAAGGGGTACCGGACAGCTAATGTTCTCTCAGAGAATTATTCCATCATGGCGAGTCAGAGAGTCTTAAACTTCAGTGATCAACTCAACCAGGAGAATGCCTGGAATTTTGGTTTGAATCTTACCCAGGATATCCATCTTTTCGGCAGAGAAGCACAAATAGATGCAGAAGCCTATCGGACCTCCTTTGTAAACCAGGTAATTGTGGATTTGGATAGCCTGCCTTCTGCAGTGTTTGTCTATAACCTCAATGGTAAATCCTATTCCAACATTTTCCAGTTCCAGCTTACTTTTGAACCCATTAAGAACTTAACATTGCTGACTGCCATAAGGTTTAATGACGTTCGGATTACAGAAAACGGCAAACTTCGTGAGAAGGCCATGAGCAATAAGTACAAAGGACTGTTCAATGCTTCCTATGCGACAAAATTTGAAAAATGGAAATTCGATCTCACTTTGCAATTGAATGGGAAAGCAAGAATACCGGATACGCAGAAAATGCCACTGGCTTTGCAGAGAAGTCCTTATTCACCGGTATATGTGCAACTCCTGGCCCAGGTAACAAGGAAATTCAAATATTTCGAAGTTTATTTGGGTGGGGAAAACCTTACCAACTTTACTCAGAAAGATCCTGTAACTGAATACTGGCGGCCTTATCATACTCATTTCGATACCTCCATGGTATGGGGACCCATTGTGGGGGCAACAGTTTATGCCGGATTACGCTATTCCATCAAATAATCAAAAATACATTATTGGGATTTTATCCTAATAAATACTAAGTTTGTATTACGTTACTTAAATACTTGAATAATGAAGATTTTAAGCAAATACTCCTCCCTGGTTTTTATCCTGTTCATCTCTTGTATGATTCTTCTACAGGCATGCAAGAAGGAAGAAAACACTGACAATACAGGCACTGATAAACTTGAATTTGTCAGCCTGGCTGTTGAAAAAGACACCATCACAATTCAGGATCTCACCAGGATTACTGCAACGGTTAATGGAAAGAACCTGAATTATTCATGGTCATGCGACAATGAACTTGGAATCATTGAAGGCTCCGGGGCTGAAATTCTATTCACAATCTGTCATGCAGGGAAATTTAAAATCACATGCAAAGTAGCAGATGGCAGCAATAATGAAATCTCCAAGGATGCCTATGTTACTTCCATTGAATAAGTTTCTTTCACCGGGCTTGTTGTTTGTTTTCCTGATCATTTGTGGAAGTGACCTTTGGGCACAATGTTGTTCCACGGGGAATCCTGTAGGTGCATCCACCAATGTTGGAATCCTGGATAAAAGCAGTGCCAGGGTAACCGGTTTTTTCAGGAATAGTTATTCTGAAATCTACTACGAAGGAAGTAAACCTTCGGAAGATACCCAGGATATGGCAAATAATGCCCATTATAGTTTTAGTGGAATTTCTGTGGAATACGGTGTTTCTCACAGGATCACGGCTCAACTGGATATGGGTTATTTTTTCAACAAGATTGTTGACTTCAGAAATGAACTACTTACCGATCACAATGGTCAGGGTTTATCGAATGGTTTGGCAATGCTGAAATACGGCCTCTATATCAATCCTTCCAAGAAATTTGAAGTAACCACAGGTTTAGGATTAAAATTTCCTTTTGGAATGGAGCCTAAGAAGGCATCGAATGGGACCCTGCTTCAATTGGATGCCAGGCCTTCTACAAATGCTTTTGGGTTAACAGGGACTGTTTTAATCAGTAAGGAGTTCCCTGATTTGCATATCAGGACCTTTTTACTGAACCGGTATGAGTATAACTTTTCGAATAAAAATGATTACATGTCGGGGCAATTGTTATTAAATTCCCTGTTCGTTTCAAGGCGGATAGTACCGCGTTTATTTGGTATCATTCAGCTTCGCAACGAGTTACATGGCAAGGATATACAAAAAGGTGAAGAGGAAGTAAATACCGGTTATCATTTACTGGTTTTTACTCCCCAGTTATCCTATTCAATAGGGGGATTATGGAACCTTTCATTTCTTTATGATATTCCTGTTTTCAAGAACTATCAAGGGAAGCAGCTTACACCCCAGTACTCATTCGCATTCAGCTTGGCAAGAGAGTTCAAAATATGACCTTTTCTTCCTGAAAGGGCCCGAAATAGTATAAATCAAAGCAACGTTTTGTCCAAAATTCCCGGTATTCAGGGAAAGACAAAACGTTGCTTATGCTTTAATACTGTTAATTGTTTTAATAAAGCGCCAGGAATGTGAATTACCTGATCAGCTTTATCAGGTTAACAACCTTATCAGTCTGCATGAAATCGGGGTTCTTGCGAATGGCATCCTTATGATCTGCTTCCGAATGCAGATTCCAAACCGCCACCCTAAGGTTATTATTATGAGCAGTTTCTACCTGGGTCTTAGTTATATCGCTATTGGCAATTGTAATTCCAAATAAATTTAACTTCTGTGCAATTTCCAGTCCTTCTTCGAAAGAGGGGGGATAAATAAATAACTGATAATCGGGTTTTTGAGTTTTCATAAGGGATAGAAAATCAGCACTTTGCGACTCAATACAAACATTCTTTATGAGGTGATATCGTTCTATTGCCCGAATCAGGGAATTAGCATAAGAAATCGTATAGGCATTTAGATCGCCTTCCGTATAGAGTTTGCAGTCGATGGTGAATTTGAACTGATGAAGATTCTCAATGTGTGAAAAAAGCTGATCCAGGGATATGATATGATAATTGAGATAAGGCCATTGATTGTAAACGGCAGACTTCAGCTCTTCCCAGGTTTTGGAATGGATCATTCCTTCCTGGTTGGTGTTTACCGAAAGATTCTGATCATGAAAAAGTACCAGTACACTGTCTTTTGTCATTTGTAAGTCAAACTCTGACCCATCCATACCCAGTGAGAGGCATTTTGAGATCGATTCAAAGCTGTTCATCGGGTAAGCATTTCCAATACCCATCCCTGCATGTCCCAGTGCTGTGATGGCATTATTATTCAGGTTGATGACGCTGTATTCTTCCTTTTCGCAGGAGAGAATAAACAGCAAT
This sequence comes from Bacteroidales bacterium, assembly GCA_016707785.1. Classification (NCBI taxonomy): domain Bacteria; kingdom Pseudomonadati; phylum Bacteroidota; class Bacteroidia; order Bacteroidales; species Bacteroidales bacterium. Next base: position 173,006 of record JADJGZ010000012.1, read on the forward strand.
GTTAAGATGCATAATGTTTTCAGTTTCATCATAACCTGTTAAAATGCGTACCCGACAGAGATCCCTGCCCAGTTTCTGAATCTGACATTTTGTTCTATGTAAGGCGTATAGGCCAACCGGAAGAAAACTCCTCCCGATTGTTTTTGATACCGGTATCCAACCAGGAAATTTGTATGTCGTTCTGCAGTCCTGATTGGCTTGAAATCATTGGGACTTGCTTGAATAATCGATGTGAATGTTTGGCCGATTCCCATTTCCAGTTTATGATCATTGCCAAGACAGGCATTGATGGCTATAGGAAACAGTAAATCCGGATTGATTGAATTCGTGAAATCCCTCAAATGAAACGTACTGAATCCAGCTCTCACAGAAATGGCCAGGTGTTGGCGAATGAAAACAAACCTTTCATAGTTGATGGAACCATATCCCCCCATTCCACCAGCTTCCAGGTAAATCATGTTTTGCTTTATTTTCATGGGGTCGTTTTGAGAATAAGCTGACCAGTTGACAAACAGGTACAACATGATGAACACACATATAAACCTTGTCCTGGGAAAACGGTTTTTCATGGTGGAGAAATTCAGGAGATGACAAATTCAACCAGGTGATGTTTGCAGATGAAACCATTTTTTTCCAGGGTTTTTTGAGAGGCTAAATTTTCACTGGCGCATCCGCAAATAGGTTTCCAATTGTTCTTAATACACTCTTCTTTTAAATGTGAAATGATTTGAGTGGCAATACCCTGTTTCCTGAATTCGGGATGGACCCACATCCCAATATCGTAATAAGGCCAATCCGCATGGATCCTGATTAGAAATCCGCATCCAATTAATAGGTCTTTCATTTTGTACATTAACAGGTTCCTGCCTTCAATAAAGGTCTCCAGTTCTTCTGGAGATTCATATAGCCCATCCTGTTGACTAAGAAGGTAATCATAGTCAGATTTTTCAGCAAAACTAATGCCCACTCCAGTCATTGGATATGCAGAGGCTGGTATGAGATCCCTGAACAGATTTCCTACCAATTTATAAGAAATGGAATATGATAAACAGCATTTGAGCAGCAGAGAGTCAAATGACTTGCATAATACCCTGGAAATCTTGAATTTATTGGTAATAAGCATGAAAAAAGTTCCGATTTCCGGAATATATTTTTCTCTAAGGAAGAATTCTATCATGGTGTTATCTTTTGTTATGATAAAATATCCACATAAGGCCCCGTCTTCTTCAAGCAAATAAAAAGCTGATTCTTTCATCATTAACTCCAGGTATAACTCCTGGAATTCTGCCAATGAGTGAAAGTATTCTTTTCGAAAGGATGCAATTTCTGAGAAAGTAGCTTTTATTATTTTAGTCATAAAAATACACTGACAATACTTACAAACTTAGCAATAAATTATTCAGAATAAGGCTCCACTGACTTCTAAGAGTTCAGGCTGTTCAAAAGTTACTTTCAGCACATTTTGCCATAAACTATAATTGAAGTTGTTACCTATATTCTAAAGTCTTTGCAGATAGTTTTACCCCTAACTAATCCCATCCATTTCTCATGAAAAAATCAAATTTAATTCTGGCATTTCTGTTCTTTTCAGGAAGCATCCTTGTGAATGCCCAATCAGGCGGTCAAATTAGTATCAGTGATCCGGTTGAATACAACGACTATATTGTTGATTCGCAAAACAGTATTGGCCAGAAACTGCTGGAACTACTTGCTGTTGTCAATGATTTGGAATCGACCCATGATGAGGCAAAAGCTTCTTTACAGCTGCTCAATAATACCATCGATATATCAATCGAAAGCCTGGAAAATTTGAAAACATTAGAGCCTGACTTTGGGATGAAGCAAACGGCTATCGAGCTGTTCCTTTTTTACCAAAAGACGATGCGTACAACTTATGTGCTGATGGTTGATGAGATTTATTCTGCAGAACCAAATGTAGAATTACTCGACAAATACATGGCTGAGATTACTGAAGAAGAAAGTAAGGTTGATAATGCTTTCCAGAGTTCACAGGAGCAGTTTGCAGTGAAACACAATATCAGTCTTGAAAAAAACAGTATTCAGGATCAGTTGGATAACCAATCAGAATAATACCAGCTTGAAAAGGCTATGTCAGGTTTTTCCAGTTAAGTAAGGTCGCTATTAGCACTATCAAGGACAAAAAAACAACCCTAAGGTCTATGGTATTCAGGTATATGAATCCTGGAATCAAAGCAATTGTTGTTGCAATAAATAGATAGATCGACCACTTGCTGAGTTTCCACATGCCAATTGCTGAAATAAAGTATCCCAGGGCGATGATCAAAGCGTAAAAGAATAAGAATCCTTTTCTCAGCGATGGGTCAAACAGATGGTAACATTCAGTAATTACGAATAGTATAACCATGATAGATAAGAGTCTCATGCTGCTCTTCGTGGATCTGTTCGAAAATGATATAATTTTCATAGCAATAGTTTTTGGGGTTTAAATTGCATATTATATTGTAATTATATAATAATGAGGTATTTAATTTATGAAAGCATTATAAAATCATATTTCCGTTTCAATTGCACAACGTTCTTATTAGTAGAAAGAGTTTTTATATATGCAGAAAAACACAAATATTATGTATAATTGCCACAACTTTCTAAATTTATTTAAATAGTTAACTTGTTTATAGGAAAGCCAAAAACTTTTCGACTAAAAACAGCTTTCTTTCAAATAGATTTGAGTTTAGTATTAATTGGAATAAAAGAGGATTTATTTGACTAATTTACACTGTTATTCCTTTAGTGAAGAATCAAAACTGAATTTTTAATCAATTCCCAAAACACAGAATGAAAAAGAAATCAAATGCCCAGGCTGGCATGAGCAAATTTTGGATGGTGATAATGATGATAATATTGCTGCCTGCATCCTATTTAACAGCACAAAATGTATTGGTTACTTTTAGGGTAAACATGTCTGAAGCGTATCCAACAAATGGTGTATATATTGGATCCGATTGGGCTGGTTGGAGCCTTGAAAAGTTTCAACAATTGACAGATGCAAATAATGACAGTGTCTTTGAATTAACGATATATCTTCAAGCAGGGAATTCATATAATTACAGGTATACAAGGAGTAAAACCAATTGGAATAATTTTGAATCACTGGCAGGAACTCTTTGTGGATTTGGTCCCAATCATGAAGATAGAAACATTATTGTTCCCCAATCTAATACAGTATTAGATATCGTTTGTTTTGATGATTGTCTGGATTGTGGTTCTCATCAAAGCACAGATCTGAACTTAAGTGTGGATATGACAGGTTTGACAGTCTCTCCCAATGGAGTGCATGTTACAGGTTCCTTTAACAACTGGATTACAGATTCTTTGCAGTTAACAGATGCGGATAACGATAAAATTTATGAAATTTCAGTCTCAGTTCTCCCTAAATTGGATTATGAGTATAAGTTTCTGAATGGAAATACATTAGAGGATGCCGAGGTGGTTTTTGGAACCTGTGAATTTCGGTCAAACAGAAGGATTAGCCTGGGTGAAGAATCATTAACAGTGCCGGTTGTTAAATTTGGAAGCTGCAATGAATCAGGCAGCCCGATTTCAGATATTAAAATTGCCTGCATTGGAAACAGCATTACTGAAGGAGGTGCAGGTAATTATATGAATAGTTGGCCAATTCAATTGAGGGATATGCTGGGGAATGGATATTATACTGAAAATTTGGGAGTAGCTGGTACAACAATGTCAAAAGCCGGGGATTCTCCATGGTGGAATGAGCCACAGTATGATTATACATTTAGTCTGAATCCGGATATTGTTCTTATAAAACTTGGGACCAATGATTCGAAAGCATCGAATTGGAAACCGGCAAATTTTATGACTGATTATATTGAATTGATTCAAGAACTGCGTGCACTGCCTTCAAATCCAACCATATATATGGTTACACCGGCTAAAGCATATTCTTCAGCATGGGGAATAAATGATAATACCATTGTTTCTCAGGTGATCCCTTATATCCACCTGATTGCTTTTGAAAATGCAGTGAATGTTATTGATATGTATAATGCTACTTCTATGATGTCTTCTAATTTTCCAGACGGTATCCATCCTAATGCAGAAGGTGCAAAAGTGATAGCTCAAAAAGCTAAACAAAATCTAATAAATGCAAAACCAATGATTACTCAAGTTGATATAACATCTGATTCAACAGAAAATCCTTTATATCATTGGTATTATAATGATACCCCAATTGATGGATCGAATTTTCGTTCAATCAATGTTTCTGAAAGTGGGAAGTATAAGGTTTCTGTAAAAATGTCAAATGTATCCAGTGATATTTATGTATCAGATCCATTTGATGTGGTATTGCCTCAGGGTACGGCTACTGTGGGACTTACGGTAGATTATGATGTTGTAAATAAGGTAAATAATACCTACGGATTGCAGAATATCTTGATATATCCTAACCCGGCTTCTTCAACAATAAAAATTGAAAATGCATCAAATACAGATGTTACAATGTTTAATGATTTGGGAACTATCGTTCTGACTCAAAGGAAGATCAATGGTGATCAGACCATTAACTTACCAGGTCTCAAAAATGGAGTCTACTTTATCAGGCTAACGAAAGAAAATTCTTCTGTAACACAGCGTATTGTTGTACTTAAAGACTGATGATTCAACTTAATCTGCAATATTGAAGGGAAGAATTTGGCTTGAATTCTTCGGGAAATAGTTTTTTTAGATAATCACTTAATCATTAAAGTACTTTTTTATTAATGAATGCAGATCGCCTTTATTGATAGGTTTAGTGATATAATCATTACAGCCTGCATCGATTGCTTTTTCCTGGTCGCCGGATAATCCAAAGGCTGTCTGTGCAATAATGACAACCCTCTTGTTAAATTGCCGGATTCGGCGGGTTGCTTCGTAGCCGTTCAATCCGGGCATTTGAATATCCATGAGTATTAGATCAAGGTCAGGGTTATTGCGGCACATCGCAATGGCTTCGGTACCTGTACCTGCTTTTAGTATTTGTTTCCCAATTTCATCCAGTTCAATTCTTAATAAAATTTCAGAAGCTTCATCATCTTCCACAATCAATATTTTCAACCCGGGAACTTCGCCACTGCTTCTTTTTTCAATCCTGCGGTTAGATGCTTCCTTTTCAACATTTGTGTTCTCCCGGCCTTTAAATGGTATTGTAAAGTAAAAGGCAGTGCCTTTGCCTTCTTCACTTTCAACCCAGATTTTTCCACCAAGCATTTCAACATAAGCCTTCGAAATCGATAAACCCAATCCTGCTCCCTGTCTTGCCATTTTATCAGCTATATCAGCCTGAATAAAGCGTTCAAAGATGGCTTCCTGCCTGTCTTTTGGAATTCCGATCCCGGTGTCTTTCACATAAAATTCTATAAAACCTCCTTTTCTGAAACACCCGAATTCTATGGTTCCTTCTTCGGTGTATTTAATAGCATTTTTTACCAAATTGGTTAGAATGGCGTATGTTTTCTCACGATCAGTATAAATGAGGGTATCACTAACAGGCAGATAATTTGTGAAAATGAACCTGATTCCTTTGGCTTCCAGTTCTGGCTTGAAGAATGAATAGGTGTATTCCATCTGATCATTGAGATCAGTTTCCACAAGGTCAATCTTCATTAATCCCGCTTCTATCTTTGAAATATCGACAATATCATTAATAATATTGAGCATACGTGCTCCGCTTTTTTCAATGATATCGATATACATTTGTTGCTGATTACCTGTAAGACCTGGTTTTTTGAGTAAATCAGAAAACCCCAGTATGCCATTCATTGGAGTGCGGATTTCGTGACTCATATTAGCCAGGAAAGCTGTTTTAAGCCGATCACTTTCTTCTGCTTTTTCTTTGGCCCTTAGCAATTCATTGGTTCGTTCTTCTATGGTTTTCTCCAGGTTCTTATTGATATCCACGATATGTTGTTTTTCGCTGTCGAGTTCATAATTCAGAAAGAAATTATGACGGGCATAATACTCTATGTTATAAGCAGCAAACATTCCGATAATATTGGAACTGATGAAGAAGAAATTAGTGTTAATAACAATTATATCAGGCGCATGTGAATAAAATATCACTCCCAGGTTATAAAAAATCAGAATAATCCAACCTGCAAGAGTAGCATAAAAGAAACGTAATTTGATAAAAAAATAGCCTGCTGAAAATATCAGCATCATCCCTGCATAATAGGCATAGTTTTCTGGTACAAGCATAACCATAATACTAATGCCGGATCCTCCTGCAATAAGGCTCACAAATAACAGCTGTTGCCAGATTTGCCTGAATATTTTGGTAAATGAGAGGAAAAAGACAATCGTCAGGAGTGGGACTACAAAGATGTACCTGATAATATGAAATAGTCTTGCGTACTCCGGAAACATTAGTGAATCAAGGAATCCAAAAATTCCATAGAGAAAGGTTACGAGTACAAACGAGATTCTGACCTGGAAAAGTGATTCATAAAAATATGTTTTCAGGAACAGCTTTTCCTCCTTTTCAGGAAAAGCCAATGTTATTTTATTGAATATCATTTTTGTAGCTGTAATAATTTGTAAAAGTAAGCATACTGCGGCCTGTTTCTGCTTGCTTGCATATTGAAAAATCTCGAACCTCTTCAGATCCGGTTCCGGAAAGAACGGAATACGAATATAGTAAAAAGCTTTAAAAAAAAACAAAAGTTAAAACCAGGTGGCTTTTTGAAATAGGGCTTCTAAAAGCTATTTCATCATTCAAGTCTATGCCTTATGTACTTTCATCAAACATCACTTCGTCTGAAATGCCGGTTTTGGATAAAGGCTTCTCAATGGGTAATCTAAAATAGAAAGAGGAACCTTCCCCTTCAATACTTTCATCCCAGATCTCACCACCATTTTTTCTAAAAATCCTTTTTAAGATAAATCATATCAACAAGTTGTATGTTGCCCTCGAAAATCGGGTGGTCGTAATTGTCTATAAAAAAATTATTTACCCGATTTGACTTTTCAAATCCACAATTTTCATAAAACGACAAGATTGCCGGCGTTTCACCTGTCCCGACAAGCATTGTTTTGTAATCGTTTTTGTAGAAATCAAAAATGAAATTTATCAATGCTCTGCCGTATCCTTTGCCTTGGTATTTCTCGTATGTCGCTATGTTTTTCAATTCGCAGGTTTCGCTATTTATCGGCACTACAACGCATACACTTTTCAAATCATCGTCATATAAAACAAACAAGTCACCACCTGGTAAATACTTGTCAATCATATTTTCCTGCTCGTCAGCCAACAACAATAAGTCAAGGAACTGTTTCTTATTCTCGGTAATTTTCTCTATTTTCACCATATCGCTGATGTTTCCTAATTTGTCAGGTTTTATTTTCTGCCGTATAGCCCCACACTGCATCTAATGGTCGAGCCACACCTGTTTATTTTTTTTACTTTTAAAGATCCTATAATGTAGGGCAATAAGCTAAATAATATGAATTATGAATAAAGTTACAGTATTCTTTTTAATGGTTTTTGTCTTATCAAGAGCCGGTGCCCAGGATTATTTTATAAGCTTTACAGGAACAGGAGCTGCCACTTCAGCTGATTCGGTGCAAATTGAAAATTTAACTAAAGGAACAAGCTTGATGCTCAGTGGAGGAGATCTGTTACATCTTGTTTCAACAAATGGATTTAGTGAATTAAATTCCTCCTTAAATTCTGACCTGCTCATCTTTCCAAATCCTATGAAAGGCAATTGTATAATCAGGTTTGAGTCAGCAGCTGAAATCAACACCACGTTTGAACTTTATGATCTAAAAGGAAATAGGATAATCAATGAACAGAAATGGGTTTCAAAAGGATCTCATTTTTATAGCCTGAGTGGAATTGGTAGCGGCTTGTATACGTTGAAAATTAAATCCGGAATAAAAACTTATACTTCGAAAATACTATCTATTAGCGAAACTGTCGGCATGGCTGAATTTCGCCTGGTGGGAAATATACCTGAAATTGACATTCAAGATTCGCCTTTAGCTTCAGGACTGATGATGAGGTTGAAAAATGATAACTCTGTCATTGACATGCTATATAATACTGGCGACTTATTGATGCTTACAGGTAGATCAGGGCATTACAGAACTGTCTTTATGCTTGTGCCGTCTCAAAGTCAAGCCGTAGAATTTAATTTCATAGCTTGTACTGATGCTGATAGCAATAACTATTCTGTAGTGGAAATTGGGGCACAAACATGGATGGCTGAAAACCTGAAAGTAACTCATTATAGGGATGGTACTCCAATTCCGAATGTTACAAGCAATTCCGAATGGGCAGTTCTTTCAACCGCAGCATACTGCTGGTACAATAATGATGAAGCTAATTATAAAAATTCATACGGAGCACTTTATAACTGGTATGCGGTAGCCGATAGCCATAATATTTGCCCAACAGGCTGGCATATGCCCAGGGATTATGATTGGACCATTCTCTCCACATACTTAGGGGCAAATGCCGGTGGTAAAATGAAAAGTACAAGAACAGCACCAAATGATCCGCAACCAAGGTGGGAAGCCCCTAACACAGACGCAACAAACGAAAGTGGCTTTTCAGGCCTTCCGGGAGGTTCCCGCGACGACTTCATTGCAACTTTCTATCTCAATGGGCACTATGGCAACTGGTGGAGTAAAACTGAGGATTCTGGCAATACGCTTGATGCCTGGAGCCGTAACCTGTACCATGAACATGGCATTCTAAGCAAGGACGACAACGGTAAGTCATATGGGTTTTCAGTTCGTTGTCTCAGGGATTAGACTATTTACAATTTGAAATATTTGACGAAGCCCGATTATTTTTAAAAATGGGACTGCATCGGATAACGATTTGGGGCCAGGTGAAGTGGCGATTTTCACCATCCCGGTAGCTATCGGGATTGATGAATAGAACTAAATTTTGATTTACCACAAAAGTGCCGGAGGAGCACTGAACCGCCACTTTTGCCAAACCTGTGTTAATATTTCGTTGTTTTAGCGCACTTTGTCTGTTGTTGCAAACTTTGTTAGTTAGTTATTTTCAGGCTATTGCTTATATTCTGAATAAGTAATAAATTCTTTTCCATCGAAAATGTAAAGACCTTTTTCTTTCGTACCCACCCAAAGATTTCCAATTGCATCTTCCAAAATTGACCACCCACCTAAATTGGCTAGTCCATCTTTTGTTGTAAAAGGAGCGATAGATTTTCCATCGTAACGAAAAAGTCCATCACCGCTAAACCAAAAGTTTCCCCTTTTGTCTTCGATAATTTTAGCAACCATTGTACCTGTTAAGCCATCTTTCGCTGAAAAACTTGTAAATGTTTTTCCATCATACCGGTAGACTCCACCCCAGTTACTGAACCAAAGATTCCCATTTTTGTCCTGCAATTGAGGCCACCCCCAACTATGAGGTTTTGGCCTTGGCCCATTTTGTCCCTGGATTAATTCTTGTAGTTTAAAGTTGGTTATAGATTTACCATCGTAACGAAAAACACCTTCATTAGTTCGTCCACCTAACCAAATGTTACCTGCATTATCTTCTAAAATGCGTTCCACCTTATCATTACTGGTCAAAAAGCCATTTGCGGCTTCATTAATCGGAAAATGTGTAAAAGATTTGCCATCGTAAATATAGACACCATCAATCGTTACAAACCATAGTTTTCCGCTTTTTGCTTGCAACATACTGTAAACCCAATGGTTTTGATAGTAGGGATTCTTGTTAGGAGGCAGGTTTTTTGGTAAAGGAATCTTGATTTTGTCAAATGTTTTGCCATTGTAAAGACAAAGTCCCTTTTCAGTACCTATCCAAAATTTACCATCTTTATCTTCCAAAATGCAATAAATATTATCACAATCTAACCCATCTTTTACTGTAAATTGATTGAAAGATTTTCCATCATACTTATAAAGCCCCTTTTCAGTTGTTCCAAACCAAAGATTACCTTCATTGTCTTTTAAACTACATCGAACATTGCCAAATTGGGGGTCACTTATGGTTTTTATTAGTTTTAATCCATCCTTTTCTTTTGGCAAATCTTTTTTAACGGGTATGTCGCAGGCAGTCCCCAAAAGCAGTATTGTCAGGAAAGTAAAAACTTGTATTTGTAAGAATTTTTTTTTCATTATTCAAATTGTCTTTGAGGTCAGTCTGTAATTATTAATTTCTCTGCTGCGATGATTTTGTTTTCTTCTGTCAGCCTGATGAAATACAGTCCGCTTGGAAGATTGTCACGGGATAAAGAAACTGTCTGCCCTGAAATGTTTTTTACTTGCTTTAAAGCCTGCCCGTATGAGTTGTAAATTGTCAGGGTTGCATTTTTAAGATTGCCAATTGTCTGTATAGTTGTCGAGGAAATAAAAGGATTGGGAATGATAGAAAAAATATTCTTTTTTGAATTTTCATTAATTCCTAAGATGGTTTGTCCCGACTGAATGCAAGCATTTGGGGTACTCTGGTAGGCGTAATCTTTTATGGTGAACGATGTGGATGTTGCTGGTAAATCTAAGCGTGCCCAGCCATAGTATGTGTTTGTTCCCACAATTAGTTTTAATGCTAAATATTTATTTGTTTCTCCTACCCAGTAACCTATGCTTGTTCCCCAGCCCATTGTACCAGGGTTATTAGAATCATACCATGTTTCTAGTGTGTCACAAATACTATTAGATGCAGATAATGCCCATGGTAAATGTACACCACCAACAAAATTCCCCGAATAAGCATTGTTATTTTGAGGATAACACATCACCTTATCAACCAAATCGAATTGAATTAAAAAATCAACAATAGAGTCATTATTCAAATCTAAAGGATAAGTAGCATTGGGAGTAGCGTCAGGGATGTCAGTATATATAATTTGTGAGTATAATCTACTGTTGAAAACAAATAATATAAATAAGCAGCATAAGGATGCCACTTTTTTCAGAAATATAATTTTTGTTTTCATTTTTTATCGGTAGAGATTATCGTGCTACATCAGCACTTTTAATTGTAAAGTTAACGTTCCTGGGTTAGGCGAGCGTGGCTTTGTGTTGTTGGCCTTGCGCATTAAGCAAAGCCATGATCGCTTAGCTCGTTTTACCCAGGGTTAGTGTTAATCTACGTATGTCTCTTTTATTATATTTTTTACTTCTAATATTTCTTTATCAGTCAGTTTATCAAGCACTTTCAAGATTCTGGTCTTATCTATTGTCCTAATTTGATCTATCACAATCCACCCGGTTTTATCATTATGTTTTACTTCTATTCTGGTTGGATATGTTTTTGATTGACTTGTCATCGGAGCAATAGTAATTGTCTGAAGATGACGATTCATTTCATCTGGAGAAATAACAACACAGGGCCTGGTCTTTTTAATTTCGCTACCGACTGTAGGATCCAGATTTACTAAAACGATGCAATATTGAACTATTTCCATTCTTCAAAATTTTCATCTTCAAAAACATCTGCCATCAATGGCTTATCATCTTTATTATCATGCATTTTTTTAAATGCTTTTTCCCAGCCTTTTCTAGGCAAAGTTTTAGGTCGAATAATAATATATCCTTTTTCTAAGATCAATTCTACAGTGTCTTTGATATTATATTTCTCTAAGATGGTTTTACTTAATCTTATTCCTTTTGAATTTCCGATTTGTACTACAGAGATGTCCATGGCGATTATTGTTTGTAGTTACAAAGTTATTACAATATTTTAATATTTTGACGGATGCAGAATTTTTTTTCTAATCGGGGGTGACGGTCCCGATCTGGGCGAGGTGGGCTTTTGTGGGCCTTGCGCGTTGGAAGAGCCCGCCTTGCCTGGCCTGGGTTGGCGGTAGCTATGATTTCTTTTTTACTGATAATCTTTTAATCATACTCAGGGAATGTGTTCTATCTTTATTATTATTTAAAAAAAACTCTTCGTCATCCTTTTTATACTCAATCGCAATGAATTTGCCCCGAAGGGGAGCCTTTGGTTCAAAGCAATATTCTTGCAGATTGAGTAATGCCGGGGCGCACAGGTTTCCTCCGCCAGCCGGCGGATCGCAAAATGATTCAGCAACGGTATAACATTGGCGGGAACGGTTGCAGCTTTCCTTTGCCAGTCTTTATTCAACAGGTTTTTAAGGAATCACAAATTTAAACTTAATAATATTTTGCTGGTAAGCACAAAGTTAAGCCTGGTAGAGGGTAGGTGCTGTTAGCCGCTGTCATTTTTATTTAGAATCTAACAAGTCACTCGAATGAATTATTTTACTGCCATTTTTTTCGTAATAATTCAGCATTTCGTCAATTTTCCTTTTATCATAACTCGTAATACAATCTGATAAGACTGTAACTTTGTAGTTTTCCTTGCACATATTAAATACGGTTGATTTCACGCAGGCAATGGCGTCTGCTCCTGTAATGTAAAATTCGCTTATTTCATTTTTCTTGATAAAGTCAGCAAAATCTTCGCTGGTCAATGCGTTGCCTTTGGATTTTTCAAAAATGTTTTTGGAAACCAATTTCATGTCCGAAACTAATTCAGACCCACGAGTATTAGGTTTGAAAGTCCTTGTGCCGTCAGATAAGTTATAATGCCTTATGTAAACGACATGAATTTCATTTTCCACTGCCCAATCTATTGACCTATTAACATTGTCAATGATTTCTTTGTAGTTTTTGGTAATGTCATTTTGAATGTCAATCACCACTAGAGACTTTTTCTGCATGGGATTAATTATTTAATTTTTATGTTTGAATTCAATTTTCTATCTCATTGTCCATCGCACTGTTGCTTGTTTTCTTGCGGCTAATGTCAGCTTGTCTAAAAAGTTACATAAGTGCTTCTGATAATCCCATATTTGAGGTTAAACTCGAGCAGGTATCCAAGAAATTGAAGGAGCAAAAGAGGTTTTTAGACAGTTTGACGTTCCCGGGTTAGGCGAGGTTGGTTTAGTGGTGGGCCAGGTGCGGCTGGAAAACCCACCTTGCTTAGCCGCAGTTATGCCAAGTGATGATTCTCCCCTAGAACTCAAGGTTTAATTTTAAATGTCCTCCAAGACCTTCTCTTATTATTCTCATGAGAGTTGAAAGTCTAATATCACTTGCATTGTTCTCGATTCTGGAAATGTAGTTTTTTGTTGTTCCACATTTAATTGCAAGTTCTTCCTGAGTTAGGTTTTGTTTTTTACGAGCTTCTTGAATGAGAGCTCCAATTCTAAAGTTTTCAAACCCTTCTTCATATTTATCTCGAGCTGGAGTCCCAACTTTACCGTATTTTTTATCTAAATGATCATCCCAGGAAACAATCTTATTTTCTTGATTTGTCTTCATAGTATTTCTGTTTTAATTGTATTGCTTTTCAATTTCATTTTTGGTGTTCTTTCAGTCTTTTTGAAAACCAATTGAGGAGGATGATTAAATCTCCTTCATCGAAGAAGCAAAGGATTCTAAAAATATCAGAGCCTACTTTTATTCTTATTTCAAAAGGCCATCCGATCCCTTCAATGTGTTTGAAAAATTTCTCAGGAACCATTCTTAATGATCTAACAAGACCAATTACCCAATCAATTTTATCTTGAACATCTTGTTTTTGAGCATTATATAATTTCCAAAATTCATTGCCATAGACATAAGTAGTCCTCATTGACTTTTCGATTACGTTACAAAGTTACCTTAATAGGCAACAAATTCCAAATATTACTATTTTTCTAATAGGTAAATTTTCTATATCAAACGGCATAACG